>JAJAZB010000001.1 GCA_026785975.1 Cytophagaceae bacterium
CATTTAACCAAGACGTTGCCTTCTTCGCGATGGTAACTGCTTCTAAACATCAGAGGAGAACTTCGGGTATCTGGTGGGCCGATAGTGTGCCAGAACTCAAGTTGAAGTTTTACGCACAAGTAACGCAAATACCTGTTGGTACAGGCAACACGGCGGTATTTACAAGTATTGGCGGACCTGAAGCTGATGCGTACGGCTGGCTTACAGAGTACAACTCAAGCAGTATTGAAAAGTCAGAAGACTACTGCTTCCCCGGCCTTCCTTGCTTTCTCGATGGGTACACGATTAACTCCTACTGGGGTGAGCATCAAGGCAAGTGCGACGATGATCAATGGAGGAGTTGTAACAATACCTGGTAATATTTAATTGAATGGAGTCAGCTATTTTGCTGACTCCATTCATTCTTTTAGCCATGAAACCATTCAGATTTACAGCCATTATTTTTCTACTTTTCCTCTCCGATTTTGTTAGCAGTCAAGCACCGTCTAACAACTTATTACTGGAATTAAACGGAAGTACTGACATAGTGCGCTTTCTGACAGCAAATAATTCAAGAGTCTGGAGAATTACGCCCGTCATTGCTAAGCACATCAAAGGCGGTATTTATATGGGCGCAGAAATACCAATTACTTATGTTCATTTGAAAAACAAGCCTAACGTCTCAACAGTTTGGGGATATTATCCAAATGGTGATCTGATTTACGTGGAAAAAGCAACATCAACGAATATTGGGTTATCGCTTTTTGTGAGAAAAAATATTCTGCTCAGTAATAACTTTCTACTATTTACTCAGTTAGGGGCGGGGTATCATGTGTTCCAGGGCAATTCCCGAATGACTTCAAACGAGCGATTTAGCCAACACTGGGAAGGTTTTGCGCCCGCCGCCCGCTTGGGGCTGGTGTACAAACTCAACGAGCGTTGGTTGCTAAATACCAACGTTCATTATTCAACCGCCAGCCGCCTCAACATCTTCGTGCAACGAAGACCCAACATGGTCTCCCTGCAATTCGGAGTTACGTTTTTGCCGCGTTTTTGAAAAAGATAAACCAATATTCCCGTTGAAAATCCTGCCGCTTTGCCACCGTGGTCTGTCCCCTGACAGACTACAGCATTTTCCTGCCACCGTGGTCTGTCCCCTGACAGACCACGGTGTTCGATACACGATCAATGTTTACTGGGGTGAGCACCAAGGCAAGTGTGCCGATAACCAATGGAGAAGTTGCAACAACACTTGGTGAATATTCACGATTACGTCTCTGGTTTTAATACCGGAGACGTAGTCATTTTTATAACCTTATGAAAACCATCCTGACGACTTTATGCGCATTATTGGGCTCGTATTCTTTTCTGTACGCCCAGGACACCACACATAGATTTATGGTCGAAGTAAATGGAAATTTTGACTTGAAGCGTACCTTGACGGGCAGCCCAACAACACTATGGAGAATCGACCCGACCGTAATGAGGCATATATCGAATGGTTTTTTTGTAGGTGCTGACTTACCGCTCATCTACTTACATACACAAACAACGTCCGCCCGTGGTATTAGTCTGTTCGGCCCAAATGGGACAATTATTCAATTAAAAAGCGCCCAATCGATCAATGCTGGGTTGGGATTATTTGTTAGAAAAAATATTTTATTGTCTGAAAAATTTCTTACATTCTGGCAAGTAGGCTTGGGGTATCATGTTTTTTACGGCAATGCAAAAACTACCGAACCTGAACCGTTTATTCAACGGCATAAAGGCTTTGCTCGTAACGCGCGCATTGGGCTAACTTACAAACTCAACGAGCGCTACTGGCTGAACACCCACATAAATTATTCCAATGCCAACCGCCTCAACATTTTCGTTGAGGAAGGACCCAGCGCAGTTTCTCTGCAATTCGGGGTTACGTTTTTGCCGCATTTTTGAAACGGTGAAGCTGTTGCTGCCACCGTGGTCTATCCCTGACACCGTGGCCTGTCCCCTGACAGGCCACAGCATTTTCCCGGAACTGCCCGGTGATTTATGGTCTGTCAGGGGACAGACCACGGTGTGGGAGCAATTAACCTGCCACCGTGGTCTGTCAGGGGACAGACCACGGTGGTGGCGTTCGTTTGCCTTTAAAATTCGTTTCCGGGGAAATTTACTGAATGTCAAGGCCACGCAGTCGGAGGTAACTATTGAAAACCTGTCGGCGCAGCCGGTTTCGATTTTTGTTTATGGTCAGGGGGTAACGATTGAGGGCAATGCGGCGAAGGTTACTTTGGTGGGGTGATTTCAAACCATTTTCATCAGCGACAGAAGGCCCCAACAAGTGCCTCATGTCGCTGATGAATCTCTCCCCTACTCCGCTTTCTTCACGTCAACTGCATTCGGCCCTTTGGGTGTCATGGCTATTTCAAACGTGACTTTATCCTGTTCGGTGACCTGGTCGACCAGGCCGCTCGCGTGCACAAAAATACTGTCCTGGGTCTGGAGGTCCCGAATAAATCCGTAGCCTTTCGATTCGTTGAAGAACGTAACGACGCCCTTACGAATGGCTTCCTCCGGGGGTAGTGCTTCTTGTTTGGAAACCCCGATCTGCACCTCTTCCAGCTTAATTACTCTTTTTTTCCGGGGATCGGGCGGGGTGGTGGTTAGGTTTCCGTTTTCGTCGACGTACGCCATCATTTCGTCCAGTGTTTGGCCAGTCGTCGGATTAGCTTTCCGCTCTTCTCTTTTTTCCTCTTTATCCCTTTTCTTTTTTTGTCTCGCTTTTTCTTTTTCTTTTTTACTAAACGTCTCGGTTGATCTACCCATAAATTAGTTTGGTTTTAAGTGGTGTTACCCGTTTATTTAATGTCCCGATGCAGGCTACTCCGGCCAATTGGCGATTACCCAGCCAGGCAAGCCCATCCATCGGGCCATTTTGTTAGTTTCTGTAGTCCTGAGCGCAAGTTACGACTTCGCATTTACTTGTGTTTATTTAACCAGGAATTGTAATTATCGTTCCCCGGTTAAAACGCTTTTGAAGTGAATACGAATTTATAGGTCAATTCGGCTCATTTTCTTTGTTCCACCAATTGCCTTTCTTTACGATAATTCCACAACCGATCCTCGTGTCGCCCCCCACCATGCAAAGACAATTCCTTCTCGTATACCTGCTTATCGTCACGCAAGTCAGTCAGGCTCAGACGGTAGACAGTGTCGATAGCTTCATCCGGCAAGAGATGATGAAGCAGAATATTCAGGGCCTGTCGATGGCTGTGGTGCGGGATGGGAAAGTAATCAAAGCCCAGGGTTACGGCCTGGCCAACGTGGAATGGCAACAGCCCGCCACCGCCGAAACGGTGTATAAAATCGCTTCGGTCAGCAAGCAGTTTTTTGCGACGGGTATTCTGCTCCTCGCCGAAGCGGGCAAGTTGAACCTGAGCGATCCGGTACATCGCTTTTTCCCGGATGCTCCCGAAAGCTGGCGGGGCATCACGATCCATCATTTGTTGTCGCACTCCTCGGGGCTGATCCGGGAGTGTCCCGGCTTTGATCCGCAAAAGTTAAAACCCGATTCGGTGCTTATCAAGTCGGCTTACCCGGCGCCGCTTTTATTTAAACCCTCCGAAAAATGGGCCTACTGCAATGTGGGCTATTTTATGCTGGCCGAGATCATCAGTCGGGTGAGTGGTCAGCCCTGGTCGGAGTACATCGGTAATACACTTTTTGCCCCTGTGCAAATGTCGACTACACGTACCACTACAACCTCAGAATTGATTTCCCAACGGGCAGGAGGCTATTCGCGAGTGGGAAGTACGTTGAAAAACGCCCCCGAGTATCTTGCCATCCGGCCGAGTGGGGCCTTTATTTCGTCGGTTTTGGATCTGGCCAAATGGGAAATCGCCTTGCAGAAAAGCGGGGTTTTAACCCAAAAATCAAAATCCCTGCTCTGGACACCCGTCATCGAAACGGGCAGCAAAATGCCCGACGAAACCCCCATCAGTTACGGATACGGCTGGAACATCGCCACCCAAAACAACCACACACTGGTGAGTCACGGGGGCAGTTTGCCGGGCTTTTCCGCGCAATACATTCGTTTTCCCGACGACAACGTCGCCATCATTCTCCTCAGCAATGCCGACGGTGTCCGGTGGGCTGATCTTATCGAGAAATTAGGGAAAGTGTATTTGAAAAAATGAAGTAGCCAATCGGCCGGTTTAGCGCAGCAAAAAAGCCACCCGATGTGGTTAGCTTTTTAGTTACAAACTGATGTTACGTAAAAACCGGGCTGGCCCGTCATTGCGAGCGAAGCGAAGCAATCTGTCGGAATAGGCCAGTCGGCCTGGTAGGCCAACTTTTCTGGAATGGTCTTCGGCAGTAGATTGCTTCGCTTCGCTCGCAATGACGGGCCAGCCCGGTTTTTACTGATTGACGTACACATTCCCGCTACTGGCGGAGATGGTCACCGGGACGCCACCGCCGTTCATGCGGCCCCGGATGCGGTCTTTTTCCACTTCTCCGTCAAATTTACTCAGCGGCATCGACACTTTGTTGCCGCGCACGTCGAGGTCGAGGCCCTGATCGAGGGGCATCCGAACCCGAACGGTACCCGCACTGGCCGACAGTTTGAGGAAACTGCCTACGCGTGTGATTTCGGCTTCGATGCTGCCGCCGCTGGTGTGCGCTTCCAAACTCCCCGAAATGCCAGACAACCGGATCGACCCCCCCGAGGTGCTCGAAACCAATTCACCATCGACTCCTTCGGCCTGGATACTACCGCCGCTCGTCGTGGCTTTTACCTGACCTTTTAAATCGTTCAGCCGGACGCTGCCCCCGGAGGTACGCAGGGTCATTTTTCCCGACGAATTTTTGGCTTCAATAGAGCCGCCACTGGTGGTGACGTCGATGTCTTTCCGGCAATTGTCGAGGTGAATGCTGCCGCCCGACGTGCGCCCCCGGATGGCGCCTTCCACGTCCGTCAGGTGCAGGCCGCCGCCGCTGGTGGCGAAGTCTTGCTGGCCTATCAGTTTGCTGATGTGAATGCTGCCGCCGCTGGTTTTGAGATCGGTCGTGAAATTGCGCGGAGCCGATACTTTAAACGAAATACTCAGCGAACGCTTCCAGTCCCAGTTGCCGGTTTCCTGCTTGCGCCGGGCCGTGGCCACCACGGTAGCTCCTTCCGTTTTGACTTCAATATCGTATTCTTTGAGTCGTTCCTCAATCTCGGCTTTGCTCAGTTTGTTCTGGGGCCAGTTGTTGCCCCGCACGTACATATCGACCTTGACGCCGTCGGACTGCCCGCCTTCCACCGTGATGCTGCCGCCGGACGTACTGACGCGTACACCGCTCAGCGAACCCGTAAAGTTTTTGGTCTGGTAGGGGGCTTCGCCGGAATCCTGGGCAAAGGCGGTGGTTGAGAATAAACCCGCTAAAAGCAGGGTGTAGTGAAGGTGCTTCATGGCTGTGCCGTTTATTTTTGGTGAAAGATGCGGAGAAGCCGCGGGAGGTTGCACGGAAGCCGAAAGAATTTACACCGTGTTCTACCAACGACGAGAGTAGGTTCCTGCTGAAACAGGTGAAACTTGAAGCCTGGACCCGGGCACCACAAAGCCCGATTCGATGAAGAAAGGCTGGTTGAGTACGGCCAAAGTGTCTAAACCCACGCCGCTGAAGTACAGATTTACTTCAGATTTAATGTGTAAACTTGTCCCAAAAATTAGCAGTTTTCTTTACCGGGAGTTAAATCAAAAACATCAGGGTTACGTTTACAAATCAATACTTACCCCTAAAAAACCATGAAAAAAATCCTTGTTCTCCTCATCGCTACTTTGTTGGCAGCCCCCGCGTTTGCCCAAAAATCGAAGGCTCCCGACGCCGTAAAAACTCAATTTGCCAAAGCCTATCCCAACGCGCAGAAGGTGAAATGGGAAAAAGAAGACGGCAATTACGAGGTGAGTTTCCGCTTCGGCGGCGATAAAATGTCGGCGGTTTTCGACCAGAACGGCACTCAGATTCAATCCGAAAAAGAAATCACGACGAGCCAATTGCCCGCTACGGTTCAGGAGTTCATGAAAAAAGAAGGCAAGAAAATAAAGGAAGCCGCCGAAATCACCAATGCCAGCGGGGCAAAGTTTTATGAGGCCGAAGCCGGTCGGAAAGATTATTACTTTAACGCTCAGGGTCAACCAGTTGAGAAAATCGACTAAGGTAATATGCGCAATCCCATTCTGATTTTCTCCGCCTGCTGCCTTTTTCAGTCTACTCTTTTTGGTCAACAAACCCTTGATTCCTCCCGGCATCGGGTTGGTTTCAAGCCCTTCCTTGCGCCGACCGTTTTGCTGGTGGGTGGTTTGGCTACGCAGGGACGGTTTAGCCGTCAGGTGCAGAATCAGATATTGAAGCGTTTCGGCATTGTCGAAACGAAGGCCGATGACTTTTTGCAATTCGCTCCGACAGTCGTCATGCTCGGCTTGGGTACCGCCGGGGTTCGGGGCAGGCATGAATTGAAAGATCAACTTGTGCTCACGATTCTTTCGCACGGCGCCGCTCAAGCCATCACGCGGACGTTAAAATACACGGTGGCCTACCCACGCCCGGACGGTGACGGCTTTGAGTCATTTCCCTCGGGGCACACCACAACGGCCTTCACGGGTGCAGCGCTGCTGGCCCGGGAATACAATGGGCGGAGCGTCTGGTTTGGCATCGGTGGCTACGGAGTAGCCACCACCGTTGGGGCACTTCGGGTACTACAAAACCGCCACTGGCTCGCCGACGTACTCTTCGGCGCGGGAGTCGGCATTGGTGCTACGCAGGGCGTTTACGCGATTTATCCCTGGCTACGGCGCAAGGTTTTCAGGAGCAGAAAAAGCGTATTTTTACCAATCTACAACGGCTACAGCGCTGGAGTTTACTGGGTTGTGGTGCTCTGATTTTCTCGTTGAAAACGGGGTAGAGTTTTACTCCAGATTATAGTCTGGCAACCAGCAGTGTTGAGGAAAACACAAAACCCGATCCGAAAACGTCCTTAGTTTTCGGATCGGGTTTTGTGCAAAAAAGGCTTCAGCAGAGAGTGAGGGATTCGAACCCTCGATACCCTTGAGAGGCATACACACTTTCCAGGCGTGCTCCTTCGACCGCTCGGACAACTCTCTAAGTTTTAGAATCCTTACAATGACCCATTGGAATTCCTGGGTCAACCAAGTCACAAAACAACGACGAAAAAGAAAGTTATGCAAGGATCAGCGACAAAAAAGGCCGGATCGACGGGCAGCCGGGCCTTCAACTAAACTTAGGTTCTACCCAAAGTGCGGTCAGACTGGTGATGAACAATAGCAGCCAAGCCCAATCGGGAAGTTTCGTATCAGTTCGCTGCCCAGCCAGTTTTTGAGACTTGAAATTGTTCGTTTGCTCATTTGAATGAGCCAGCAAATACGTACTCAGCAGCACCCGTTGAGCAACTGAACGCCAACGTTGGTCGTCTTCCACGTACACTTCCAACGAGTCCTGAACCGCTTGCCAGCCGGTACGACTAAACCGGTACCGGGCCTCGGCTGAGAGGGGGTTGATGGACGAATACGTCAACCGAACGGTGTCACTTTCGAGCCTAATCCCGGCAGTCGTACCCGACCCGTTGTTAACTTGAATCATACCCTGAATCGGCCTGAAAAGTGGGGCCTCAATCGACACATTGTTCTTTCCCAAAGGCTGAAGTGGCCCCAGAATCGCCTGCCAGAGTTGGTCGTATGCCACGCTGTCGCCGCTAAGTTTCAACGGAAAAGTTTCGCTAATCAGGCTCACTCCTACTTTCCCGGCGGTTTTTTGAACGGCAACCGGATAGCTTTCGACCGTTCGCTGATTTATTACCGGGACGAAAACGTAGGGCAGCGCCGTCAACCCATTGCCGATGGGCACGGTCTCGGCGTTGGCTGTTTTCCTGACCCGCCAGGTACTGCCCAAAGCCTGATTGATGGCTCGGCTGTCGGCTTCGGGGTTGGTTAGGTTGATAAACAAAACGGCTTTCCCCTCCGAAACGGCCCGCCTGACTAACGGATGCGTTGCATTGGCCGGATCGGTGATGAAAATATCGGGTTTACCGCCTTGGTTTATTTTCAAATTACGGCTGATCGCCCTGGAAAGAAGCGTTGTCATTTGCACCGAATGGCCGTTTTTGCCCAGCCATTCCGCGAGGGTTTTACTTTCAAAATCCGGATTGTCGAGGATAAGTTGGTAACGGCGTGGCTCGGCGGGCCGCGTGAAAAAGCGAATCGTATCCAGCGTTTTCCCATTCATCACCAACTCCGCTTGGGTCCTGCCCCGCGAAAATGCCGGAAACTGAAGCGTAAACGAATTGTCGCCTTTCCGCAACATCAAACTATCCAGCGTTTTGTTGCCGAACCTGATTTTAAGGACTTGGGGTTCCGAGGATTGAATACTCCCGGTCACCCGTTGCAGTTCGCCTTTTCTGACCACGCCTTTCCACTGAATCGCCCGCAGTTGGTTGGGCGGGAAATACGGAATCCAGCGGAGGACCGATTGGCTCAAACCACCGGGCAATTCAGCCGGAAAATCTTGTCCAACCAGCGTAACCGTCTCAAAATCACCTTTGAAAGTTAGGGCCGTGAAATCCTCCTGAATGCGGAGGCTGTCTTTAACACGTTGAACCAACCCGGCGGGCACCTCCGAACCAGCAATCAGCGCGCTCGTCGATGGGCTGGTTTTCTGCCAGGTTGGTTGTAGCACGAAGGCCGTTAGGAGGAGCCAGAGCAGCAAATTTAGCGCCAGCCGGAAGCGTTTTTTCCGGGGCAAAAGGACGTTTTTCCAAAGAATCAGATAAATCTGAACAACCAGTAAAATCAGCAAAACCAAACCGGTCAGCCAAAGGCTGGGGTCGGACCAGTCGACGTCGAATTTGATCATTTTAGCTGCTTCCAAAAGGCCCGCTCCAGTTTTCGCTCGCTGCTGTACGAAGAGCCGGATTGTGCGGTAATGCCCGCCAGGTTGTACAATTGCGTTTTCAACTGCCGACGCTCCGGCGCTGAAAGTGCTTTCCCACCGGCCAGTTTTTGCAAAGCACTCAGCACCGACCAATTCCGTAACCCGCTACTCATCACCTGATTGGTGAGCAAAGAACCAAGTTGCAGCACCGCCCGCTTTTGCGCCGGTTTGAGCGGGATGACGGTTCCCGATTGTCCGAGTTCCAGGTACCCCAACACCTCCGCGACCAACTGCGGCAGTTGCCGCCCGCCGTACACGCGCTCCTGGTTGAAGGTTGCATTGACGTTCTTCAATTCGCCGGTCAGCCGCTTCTCGGCTTCTTTGATCGGGGCCGGGTCAAAACTGGTTTTCTTCACGTACGATCTGGCCTTTTGCTGGACGATTTTCAGGTATTCCAGCGCCTTGTTTTCAAAGGGCAATGCCTTCTCGGGTTCGTAAAGCCGCAGGTGCAATTCCGATTGCCACATTTGTTCGAGTGCCATCTTGAGCAGACTCCGTGTCGATTGCTCGTACAGCGTATACGCCTCCCCGTCATCGTGCGAATGAATGTATTGTTCCATCAACGCCACGAGTGGATCTTCATCGGGGCCACCCTTTGCCGATTCGCCGTGGGCGTGGCTGTGTGCTTCGGGGGGCAAAACAGGCGCCGGTTTCTCGCTGGCAGCTTTTTTTTCAACTTCCTCAATCATTTTAAACGCAAACGACTTGGGCGCATCTTTGTCGCCTCCGGTGTCGTGTTTGTGGATGAACCCTTCCAGCGAACTGCCTTCGCCGTCGGTGGGTAGGGCCTGTCCCCCGCCCGCCGTAGTTTCAAACTCTTCCCCCAAATATTGCCCGTAGCGCAAGCGGAGTACTTTCTGGTCAAAACCAATCTCGTTGGACGTACTGTTAAAGGTTTTCGCCGGGGCCTTTTTTCGTTTGGCAATCAACTTTTCCGTGTCGATGATGATTTGCCGTTGGCTCCGAAAATACTCCGGCATCACGTTCACCGCCATCGTCGCCAACCCGGCCTCGTCGAGTTTGGTCGTGTCTTTGTACACGATAAAATACGTGTCGGATTTAGAGAAATTAGGTTCGGGTGATTTGTTGTCGATGGCCGCCCAGTAGTAGTACAATTCATCGCCCGGCGTGAAATTGAGCGCGTTTAGGTCGAGTACTTTACTCAATTTGGCGGCTTTAAAATCGGCTTGCCCTACCGGAATTTTCACTTCCCGAAATTTCACATTCTCCCCGCTTCCTCGGGCCAACGTGGCCACAATGAACGCCTGATTGACGCGAAAATCATCCGAGATTTTCGCGGAAACAACCATCTGTTTTTTGTCCTTCAACTCGTGGTAGCGGTACAATTCCTTGGACTCGGGTTCGATTTTGGGAGCCAAATCGGGTTGCGCTTCCAGCCGGTAATAATCGGACTGGTACACGAGGGAATCCTTGCCGGTTGGGCCGCGCCAGTAGGCTTTGATCGCGTACAGCCCGGAGGCCAGCAATCGGTCGCGGTACTCAAAGGTTTCGCCCGATTTTTTGAAGGCCAATTCCTCCCCCCGGCTATTGGCTAAACGAACTGCGAGACGCTCCTGAGCGCTGAAATGGAGTTGCCAGGTCAGCAGCGAACCACTCAGCGCCCTGGCATTGAGGTCGGCGGACTGGGTTGCTGGTACGCGGGTGTAAGCGGGGGGCTGGATGCGCAGACTTGCCGATTGGAAGGCAGGCGGCGCGGGCCGGGGTTTCGCCGTGGAGACAGCACCATCCACTCTATTTTCGGCAAATGGTAAATCCCGTTGCAGGAATGGAGCCGCGTAATGCACTGACAGCGAGAGAATCAGGCCACCGGCATAAAGTCCGAGGTTGCGAAAAAACGAGGTTCGGTACGGGGAGCCGACTGACTTTGTTGCTCAGTCTTTCCAGTTGCAGTTGCTCGGCAATGTTGAGTTCTTGTTTATCGAGCAGGTGTAAACTGTACTCGGTATCACCGATTTTCTGGTGAATCAGTTGAATGGCCTGCGGCTTTTTATCTTGGTAGACTTTGCTAATCAAAACGCCGAAACCAAACCCAAAAAGACCGGCAACAAGCGCAAGGACTGGCGATTGGATAACCGTTGACGTCAGAAAATACGCCGACAAGCCCAGCAACAAACAGCTTAGCCAGGCATTGGCGTACAACTGGTTACGAACCGACGAGAGGACGCGTTTTAATTCAATCATGTATTTTTAGTCAAAGCCAGACCCCGTTCGACCCCAATCAAAACGACAAAAAAAAGGCCCAGTATGTTTTGAAGTTTTTTTTGTGAACGGTCATCTTGTTGCTGGTCAGCCATCGAATTTCGTTTAAACAAGCCGTTCAGTTCCTGCTCACTCAAGGGCAAGGGGTTCGATTTCAGTCCGAAATGCCGCACCAGGATTTCGCCCAGGATTTCGGGTAATTGCCCGGTTTCCACCAAGTCGGAGGTTTGCGGGGTCAGCACATCCGGAATGTAAAATACATTGGCCATCGTCGTTGGTTTTAACGTGCCAGTCACCACGTAGAGCGTTTGGGGCGTGGGCTTGGCTGGTTCCCGATCCGTCAACTCCCACACGTATTTTTTATCCGCCCTTCGTTCGACGTCAACGGATACGTCGAGGCCGTAGACCTCCGTCAGGGCCTGGAGGGCGGCGTTCACGGTTTGCTGCTCGGCCCGATTGCGGAAGTCAAGCAAAACGGACAGACTCCCCGAGTAGGCCGGGCCGGAGCTAAACCGCACTGACTCTGGAAGAGTTGGGCCGCTGCTTAGCCGATTGGAGGCATTGACAAACAGCTTTTTTCCGGTTGAAAATTCCAAAAAATCCTGCGCGACGCGGCGGCTCGAATCAATCGTGACGTGCAACTGAAAGTTAGCGGGAACCTGGATCGCCGGAAGTTCCGCCAGACTCTGATCGTTGAGCAAATACACGTGCAAGTCAACGTCCTTTCTGGCGAGTTGGTCGATGGAGGTTTGCAGGCGCAAGGGCGTGAAGGTGGTTTGGGCTGGTAGTTGAGCAATCGTCGTCACAGGCTCCGGTGAGGGGTTTATCCAGTAGACTTTTTCCCTTTTTTTCAAGGCTTCTTCCAACTCAAACCGGAAATTACTAACGATAAACGCATCGGGCTGCACCAAATGAATTTTCTGAATCGTACTTGATTTTTCCAAACCCTTGATGGTGGGTTGACTGAGCAACAGCGCCAGCAAAAGCAAAATGAGGCAGCGGAGAATCAGCAAAAGCAGGTTGTCCAATCGTAGCCCGCGCTGCTGTTGCTGGGTTTTTTCGCCCAGCCATTGCGTAGCCGCCCAGGCGATGGGTTGGCCTTTTTTCTGGTGCCAGAAATGGATGATGACCGGAATCACGACGGCCAGCGCAGCCCACAACAGAAACGGGTTGAGGAATTCCATCAGAATTTTCTCCGGGCTAAAAATTCATTTAACACCAGCGCTACCGGTTCGCTGAGTCGGACCCGGACGAGGTGAACGTGTGGTAAGCGCAGGGCCTCGTCGATTCGTTGGAGGTACCGGGCCATGGCTTGTTGAAACGTTTCTTTCACCGCTTCCGCCCGCACTTCAAGCTCTTTTCCCGTTTCCAAATCCTGAAACCGGTAGAAGCCGCGCAGATCAAAGTCGATTTCCTGATCGCCCAGGATTTGAAAAATGACGATTTCCCGCCGGGGATTGGCCACGCTTTTAATCAATTGCAACCACTCCTCACCCACTTGCAGAAAGTCGGATACCAGAATCAGCAATTCCTTTTGCTTCTGCTGAAACTCCGGGAACCGGGGCGAGTCGTTGAGCCACTGCCCGGCGGCTTCAGCCTTTTGCAAGGCGTAGAGTATTTTCTGAAAAGCCTGTTTTCCGGTGGGCACCACCGCCTGCACGGTGCCGTGTTGCAGGGTGTACAAACTCATCTGATCGCTTTGGCGGTAGCCCAGGTAGGCCAACGAAGCCATCAGAATTTTGGCGTACGCCAACCGACTGACGCCCGCTTCGGCGTAATTCATGGAGCCGGATAAATCCAGCAGGAAACGGATTTGCAGGTTGCTTTCGGCGGCTGATTCCCGCACCAAATGTTTATCGGTGCGGGCAAATAATTTCCAGTCGATGCGCTTGGGGTCATCGCCCGGCTCGTAGTGGCGGTATTGCTCAAACTCAACCCCCGCCCCCGAACGCTTGCTGGCGTGGATGCCCAGCACCAGTTCGTCGCTGACAAGTTTTCCGGCCAGTTGCAGGTTGTTTATTTTGATTAATTCGCTGGCTAACAAGGTTTAACGAAATGGTTTGAAGGTTTGACGAAATGGTTTGATAAGGTGAACCTGTTTAGGGTTCTGGGAAATCAACTTTTTTGTCATCCCGACGTAGGAGGGACCTTGCATTTAAGCCACCCAGCAAGGTCCCTCCTACGTTGGGATGACAAAAAAGTTCATAAAAAAGGTTTAAAAATCACCCCTGCATCTTAAAAACTTAAACTCTAAACAGCTTCGGTTTGAGATTTCTGCACCTTCAAACCTGTTCAAACTTTCAAATCATTTTAAGTACTTCCGCGATGACCTGATCGGAGGTGATGTTTTCGGATTCGGCCCGGAAATTCATCGCAATCCGGTGGCGCAAGATCGGGTAGGCCAGAGTTTGAATGTCATCGGGAATCACCGAAAAGCGTTCATTGAGCACGGCCCGGGCTTTGGAACAAAGTACCAGGGCTTGCCCGGCCCGTGGCCCCGCGCCCCAATCACACCACTGCTTGACAAAAGCCGAAGAATTGCCGCCCGGCCGTGTTGCCCGCACCAGTCGGTTGATAAATCCGATGAGTTCCTCGCTGATGTGTACCTGCCTCGTAAGCAATTGCAAATCAATGATTTCCCGATCGGACAGGATGGTTTCTAACTGCGGACGGGCGGTTCCGGTGGTACTTTTCAGCACGTCGAGTTCTTCCCGTTCGGAAGGATATTCGAGTTTGATGAAAAGCAGAAACCGGTCCAGTTGGGCTTCGGGCAGCGGGTACGTTCCGGCCTGTTCGATGGGGTTTTGGGTCGCGATAATCAGGAAAGGCCGGGGCAATTCGTATTCATTTCCCCCGTAGGTCACTTTTCCCTCTTGCATCGCTTCGAGCAGTGCCGCCTGGGTTTTGGGTGGAGTCCGGTTGATTTCATCGGCCAGGACGACGTTGGCGAAAAGTGGCCCCCGGTTGAATTTGAAGAATTTTTTGCCGGTTTCGTGGTCCTCTTCCAGAATTTCAGTACCCACGATATCGCCGGGCATTAGGTCGGGAGTGAATTGCACCCGCTTAAAACTCATGTCCAGCACTTCCGACAAGGTTTTGACCATCAACGTTTTAGCCAATCCTGGCACACCTTCCAGCAAGCAATGCCCCCCGGCAAGCAGCGCAATGATGATTTCGTCGATGGCCACCTGTTGCCCGACGATGACTTTGCCAATCTCTTTTTTCAGCAAAGGCAGTTTAGCGACGACCGATTTATAATGCGTTAATTCCTGTGTTTCCAAAGGTCAGACCGTTAAGGCGTAGGTAACAATGTTGACACCGAATTTGGTGTTGTCTTCGGCCAGAAAGCGTTTGTTGCGGAAATCGTAATCCCACTCGCAACCGTAATCTTTGTTGCTGTACAACACGCCAATGCGCCCGGCAATGGTGATGGCTTTGAGATAATCATGCACCAAATCGTCGCCCCAGCCATTCAACTCGAACGAGGTGGTGGGTGGGCCTTCTTCAAATTTAAAAAAGCAGGTGTAGAGCGGATGGTTGTTGGGAATTTTCTGCAAGGCTTTGGGGCCAAACGTCCGGGCCATTTCCTGCTCAAACGATTTGGCAAAAAGGCCGTCGAGGTCGTGGTTGCAATCATCGACAAATACGAATCCGCCGTTTTGCACGTACCGCTTAAAATGATCGCGTTCCTGACCCGAAAACTCGACCAGTTTGTGTCCACTCAGGTAGCAGAACGGACTTTTAAAAAGTTCGGCACTGCTTAATTGCACCACTTTTTCCTTTTGATCCACCGGAATCGTGGTGTACTCCACCAGCGAATGCAGCAAATTGGACGGCATCCGCTGATCGGTGTCCCAGTCACCGGAATTGTATTGGATGCGGGTGAAAAAGAAGGGTTTCAAGGGTGATGACGTGTAAACAACGCATTAAAAATCAAGGAGTTGTGCTTGTCCGTCATTGCGAGAAGCGAGGTACGAGCGACGAAGCAATCTGCTGCCGAAGACCATTCCAGTAAAGTTGGCACACCCATGTTTCTGGCCCGCTTCGGCAGATTGCTTCGTCAGTCGCTGCGCTCCTTCCTCGCAATGACGGGCATTTTTGCTCACCTGCGTAGCATCAGTTTTTAATTTTACGACTTACTGAATCGGTCGCTCTGCGTTCCGCCCCCACCAGTTTTTATTGACATCGGAAGCCAATTTGTCCACTTGCTCCTGTGAAATCTGGCTCTTAAATGAAGTCTCCTGGTAGCTAAGCAGGTTTAGCACGCGTTGCAAACTGTCGAGGTTTACCGTCGCAGGTAGTGTGATAATCACTTCGCTGTCGGTTCGTTGAATGGTCATGAGAACTGTTTTTTGAAGTTAAAACTCACACCGCATCCGACAAACTCGTAAACGTAAATTCCCGAATCTTCATCGGCGGAATGAGGTAGTTGCTGTTCGATTCGGTGCTGACCACCCGCTCCGGTTTGCCCAAAGTTTCCAGGTTGTTGAGCATGATGATCGGGCTTTCATTAAAGCGGAAGTTCTTCAC
>JAJAZB010000002.1 GCA_026785975.1 Cytophagaceae bacterium
AACCGAATAGCTGGCATTTTTACAACTTCCGTCTACTTTTGTCCGAGCCAAAACTGTCGCCTCCCCATTTTTTTCCATGTCCTCCGATTCGCACATTTCCCTAAACAAAGTTACGCCCGGCGGTCTGCTCATCGCGATTGGGATTGTTTTTGGCGACATCGGTACCTCGCCGCTCTACGTATTCAAAGCCGTCATGGGCGAGCGGATACTGACCGAAACCCTCGTGCTGGGTGCCTTGTCGGCGGTGTTCTGGACGCTCACGTTTCAAACGACGCTCAAGTATGTCATCATCACGCTCAACGCCGACAATAAAGGCGAAGGCGGCATTTTTTCGCTCTACACGCTCATCCGGCGTTACACGGGCCGGTGGATGCTTTACCCGGCCATCATCGGGGGAAGTTTCCTGCTCGCCGATGGCATCATTACCCCACCCATTTCGGTGTCTTCGGCCATCGAGGGCCTGTTGATTTATTACCCCAAACTCGATACCGTACCCATCGTCATCGGGATTCTGGTGTTGCTCTTCGTCTCGCAGCAGTTCGGTACGCAGTGGCTGGGGCGGCTGTTTGGGCCGATCATGATCATCTGGTTTACGTTTATCGGTGTGATGGGCCTATTGGCGTTGACCCATAATCCTGGTATTCTCAGAGCGCTCAACCCCTGGTACGTCGTGCAGTTCCTGCGCGATTATCCCGGTGGGTTCTGGTTGTTGGGTGGCGTGTTTTTGTGTACGACTGGGGCCGAAGCGCTGTACTCCGACATGGGTCACTGCGGGCGCGGGAACATTCGGGTAAGCTGGGTTTTCGTTAAAATCACCCTGCTGCTGTCGTACGCGGGCCAAACCGCCTGGCTCATGCAACACCTCGGTCGGCCTCTCGGCCCGACGAGTTCATTTTACCAAATCGTACCTTCCTCCATCCTGGGTTTTGGTATTGTCATCGCTACGCTGGCCGCTATCATCGCCAGCCAGGCGCTCATCAGCGGCTCGTTTACGCTTATCGGTGAGGCCATGCGGCTCAACTTCTGGCCGCGCCAGCGGATCATTTACCCCACTGATTTCCGGGGTCAGTTGTACATTCCACAAATCAACTGGATGCTCATGGCGGGCTGCATTGGCGTGGTGCTATATTTCCGTGAGTCGGGCCGGATGGAGGCAGCCTACGGGTTGGCGGTGACGCTCACCATGCTGATGTCTACCGTGCTGATGAGCGCCTGGCTTCGTAGCAAGCGCGTCAGTTTACCACTGGTTATCGCCGTGACGGGCCTTTTCCTGACCATCGAGATTTCGTTTCTCACCGCCAATTTGCTCAAGTTCGAGGAGGGTGGCTGGGTTTCCATCACTATTGGCCTGGGTCTGATTGCGGTCATGACACTCTGGTACGAGGGGAAAAATCTGAAAAAACAGTTCGTTGAATTTGAACCCCTGCCTCCGTTCATCACGACGCTAAAAGAATTGAGCAACGACCTGGCCGTGCCCAAATACGCCACCAATCTGGTGTACCTGACGGCCTCAGAAAACCCGAATGAGATCGAGTCGGAAACGGTGTACTCCATCCTCCACCGCGCACCCAAACGGGCCGACGTGTACTGGTTCGTCCACGTCAACGTGTTGGATGAACCGTTTGCTGTCCGCTACAACGTCACCGCGTTGGCTAAAGAAGACGCTTATTTTATTACCTTCAATCTGGGTTTTCGCATCGAGCCGCGCATCAATTTATTTTTTCGGCTGGCGGTGGAAGATATGGTCAAAAACGGCGAAGTGGAAATCACCAGCCGGTACACCTCGTTGAGCAAGAATAACATCAGTGGGGACTTCCGGTTTGTGTTGTCCCAGAGTTTTTTATCCTACGAAAACGCCCTGTCCCTCAAGCAGAAGTTTATCATGAATAGTTATTTCTTAGTCCGGCGAACGGCTCTGCGCGAAGATGCGGCCTACGGGCTGGATACCAGCAACGTGGTCGTGGAAGACGTTCCGTTGTTGTTTTCAATGCCGAAAAACATCAAATTAGTGCGGGAGAAAAAGCCCGAAAAAGCGGATAATCTGCAACTTTAAATCCAAACGTTGCCAAAGTTCTAGAACTTTGGCAACGTTTAAAAACCCTTCTAAATCCATGAAAACCAATCGCCGCGATTTTATTCAACGCCTGGCCGGAGCCAGTTTAGGCGCTTCTGCCCTTCCCTTCCTGGCCGATGCCAATGCTTCCAGCGAGGTTGTTCCCTACGCGGGTAAAACCCTCAACGTGGCTATACTTGGCTTAGGCAGCTACGGAACCCGCGTGGCCGAGGCCATGAAAGAATGCAAGCAAGCCAAGCTCGTGGGCGCGGTAAGCGGTACCCCCGCCAAGCTGGAACAGTGGAAATCGAAGTACGGTTTGGACGCCAAAAACCTGTACAACTACGAGAACTTCGATTCCATCAAAAATAACCCCGACATCGACGTGGTGTACGTCATCACGCCCAACGTGTTGCACAAGGATTTTGCGATCCGGGCGGCCAAAGCGGGCAAGCACGTGATTACTGAAAAACCAATGGCGGGCAATGTGAAAGACGCCCAGGAAATGATCGCCGCCTGCCAGAAAGCCGGGGTAAAATTGATGGTTGGGTACCGGTTGCACTTTGAACCCTTCACCCGCGAACTGATTCGACTGCGCGAATCGGGCGAACTGGGCAAAATCCTGCACGTCAACACCCAAACCGGGTTCCGGATTGGTGACCCCAATCAGTGGCGGCTCAAGCGCGAACTGGCGGGCGGCGGCGGCATGATGGACATCGGCATTTACTCCATCAACGCGGTGCGGTACGGTAGTGGTGAAGAACCCATCTGGGTGACGGCGCAGGAGGTCAAAACCGATCCGGTAAAGTTTAAGGAAGGCATCGATGAAACGATAACCTTCCAGATGGGCCTCCCCAACGGCATTATTGCCAGTTGCTCGAGTTCGTATAATTTCAATAACGCCGATCGGATTTTTGTCGCGGGCGATAAAGGCTTTGCCGAACTCGCCCCCGCCACGGGTTACGGCCCGCTCAAAGGCCGGACCAACAAAGGCCCCATGGACCAGCCCGTGGTGACGCACCAGGCCTACCAGATGGACGGCATGGCCGACATTATCCTCAACGGCAAATCCATTTCGCCGCCCGTCGATGGCCAGGAAGGCTTGAAAGACATGAAAATCATCGAAGCCATTTATGAATCCATCCGGCAGGATGGCAAGCGGATCAACTTGAAGGGTTGACATAAAAAAACGCGACTTTGTCATCCCGACGTTAGGAGAGACCTTGTATTTGGCCACCCAGCAAGGTGCCGTGCGGCGTCCGCCTCCTAACGTCGGGCCGGGTGGCCGGTGCCATGACAAAAAAAGGTTTTCGGCCACGACACCGAGCAACGTGTCAAGATTCAATTTCCGGGAGGCAGACATAATTAGGAAATAGGGAAAGTTTGTTGGTGAAACTCACCTTCAAAACCACAAAAAACAGGGATGGGATGGCCCAAATCCGGCAGGATGACTATATTAGCCCCCATGCAAACCCTCAAAATCGCCCTTCGCCAGCGCCTTAGCCAAGTGACCACGTACTGGTACACCTGCTCCGAAGAAACCCTCGCCCAACGACCCGCATCCGGCAAATGGAGCAAGAAAGAAATCCTCGGCCACCTCATCGACTCGGCCCAAAACAACATTCGTCGCCTCGTGGTGGGGCAGTACGAGCCGGGTGCCCACATCGTGTACAATCAGGAAATCTGGGCACAAGCGTCTGATTATCAATCCTATAAATCCGGCGACCTGGTCCAGTTGTGGGTGTTACTCAATCAACACTTTATCCGGGTAGCGGAACACTTACCCGAAACCGCCTACCCGGTGCTCACCAACTGGGGAAAGAGCGAGGCGGACTACGTTACCTTGCAGTACGTGGCCGAGGATTACCTCCGCCACCTCGACCACCACTTGGCGCAGTTGTATCGTTGAAGGTTGGTTATTGGTCATTGAATTATTGGGTTATTGACAATCAACCAACAACTCAATGACCAATAACCAACTAAGTTTTTCCGTAAAAACAGGATCTGTTCATGCACCCAAACGAAGCCCTCCTGACCCGATTTTACCAGGCTTTCGCCCAGCGTGATTTTGCCACGATGGCCGCCTGCTACCACCCCGACGCCACGTTTAATGACCCCGTTTTTACGTTGAAAGGCCGCGAAATTGCCGCGATGTGGCACATGCTCTGCCTGAATGCCGAAGACTTTTCGGCCTCGTTTAGCCACGTCGAAGCCGACGACCAGCGGGGCAGTACGCGGTGGGAAGCCCACTACCGCTTTTCGAGAACGAACCGGTCGGTACACAACCGAATTCGGGCCACGTTTGAATTTCGGGAGGGTAAAATTATCACCCACCGCGACCAGTTCAGTTTCTGGCGTTGGGCGGCTATGGCCCTCGGCGGCGTTGGCTATTTGCTCGGCGGAACGGCCTTCATGCAACGCCGGGTGCAAACCAATGCCCGGACTTCGCTCGACAAATTCATTGCCCAACATCCTGAATACGAAAAGAAGATTTGAGGCGGGGTGCGTAGCCTTTGAAAGGTTTGAAAAGTTTGAAGGATTAAAACGCCTCACTCATCAAACCGCGCCCGACGCGGAGCGGGCGGACCGCCTCAAATCTTCAAACCTCCCAAACTTCAAACCCTCTCAAACCTCATCCATGAAAACCATCCAATTTACCCAACCCGGCCCACCGGCTGAAGTCCTGAAACTCGTTGAAGCCGAGTTGCCGCAGCCCGGCCCCGGCGAAGTGCGCCTGCGCGTGCTGGCCGCACCGATCAACCCGTCCGACGTCATGTTTGTGCAGAACCTCTACGGCATCCGCCCCCAATTGCCCTCAGGGGCGGGTTTTGAAGGCGTCGGTGTGGTCGATGCCCTGGGCGAAGGCGTTAAACTCTCGCCGGGTACCCGCGTTAGTTTTACCGGCCTGGGCACCTGGGGCGAGTACACTCTGGCCCAGGCGCGGGCGGTCATTCCGGTGCCCGGGGACATGACCGACGACGTAGCGGCGCAACTTTTCGTCAATCCGTTTACGGCCTACGCCATGATTCTCGAATCGGGCGTGCAACCCGGCGGCTGGCTCATGCTCACGGCGGCCAACTCGGCCTTTGGCAAACTCGTTATTCAATTTGCCAAACGGAAAGGCATTAAAACCATCGGCACCGTGCGACGACCCGATTTTATCGCGGATCTGAAAGCCCTCGGTGCCGACGAGATCATCAACACCGCCGACGAATCGGTGACGCGGCGGGTGAAGGAAATCACCGGGGGCCAGGGCGTAACGTGTATCCTCGAAGCAGTGGCGGGCAAAGCCGCCGCGGACGTACTCCCCTGCCTGGCCGAAGGCGGCAAAATGCTCGTGTACGGCGCGTTGAGCCTTGAGGATATGCCGATTAGTGCGGGCCTTTTGATCTTTAAAAACCTGACAATCAAAGGGTTTTGGCTAACCGCCTGGATGAAAACTACCCCGGCTGAAGTCCGCAATGAAGTATTCAGCACGGTCATTCAATGGCTGGCCAGCGGCGAGATTTCGCTGCCCGTCGAAGCCACGTATTCCCTCGACCAGATCGCCGAGGCCGTTACTCACGCCGACCGCTCCGGGCGCGGCGGGAAGATTTTGGTGAAACCAGAGGTGACTACGAACTAAAGTTCGTAGAACTGCTGAAAAACACGCCATGCTCAACTACGAACTTTAGTTCGTAGTCACCTCAAATAAAATGGAACTGACGAACTGGATTTTTTTGCAGGAAGGCCCCGTGGCGCACCTCATTCTCAACCGCCCCGACAAGGCCAATGCGCTCGACATTCAGACCTGGCAGGACTTGAAAACCGCCATGAACCATTGCGCCGACACGCCCGGCATCCGGGTAATTGTGCTGAGCAGCGCGGGCGAGCGGGTGTTTTCGGCGGGTATCGACCTGAGCGTTCTGATGAGTGTACGCCAGCCCCGAGTACTCGGGGCCGACGACTGCGAGGGACGGATGCGCGAACAAATCCGCCAATTTATTTTGGAATACCAGGGCATCATCAGCCTGCTCGAAACGGGGCCTAAACCCGTACTGACGGCCATCCACGGCGGTTGCATCGGAGCCGGACTGGACTTGGTGTGCGCCGCCGACATCCGCTACTGCTCGGCGGATGCGTACTTCTGCATTAAAGAAATCGACATGGGTATGGTCGCCGATTTTGGCACGCTCCAGCGACTGCCGCGCCTAATTTCGGACGGGCTGACGCGCGAACTCGCCTACACCGGCCGCAACCTGTTGGCCGAGGAAGCCCAACGCGCCGGGTTGGTCAACCGGGTTTTTGCCGACAAAACCACACTACTCGCGGAAGTACTGAACCTGGCGCAACAGATTGCTGAAAAATCGCCCCTGAGTACCCGGGGCATCAAGCGCAATTTGCTCTACGCCCGCGACCACAGCGTGGCCGATTCGCTGGAGTACATCGCCAACTGGAACGCCGGGATGTTGTTGTCCAACGACTTAAACGCCGCATTTCAGGCCGCCATGACGAAGCAAAAGGCGACATTCAGCGATTGATTTCCTGCATTGGTGTATGGCTGTGAAAACGGAACAGTTTTTTATGGAAATTTTTCCCCAAATCAGTTCCATGAAACGCCTGCACCGAAAATTTGAGCGTATCCAGCGCGACCCCCAACTCACCGCTAAAGCCATTGGCCTCCGCTACGTTTCCGGCACTGCTCCCGGCCTGGCCCGCCTTCGCCGGGGCAAGGGCTTCGGCTACGTCACCGCCGATGGTACACCGTGCCGCGACAAAATCACCCTCCGGCGCATCCAGCGCATGGTGTTGCCACCCGCCTGGGAAACCGTCTGGATTTGTGCCGATGAAACCGGCCACTTGCAGGCCACGGGTATCGACGCCAAAGGCCGCAAGCAGTACCGCTACCACGAAGACTGGAACCAGATCCGCAACCAGACGAAATACTACCGGCTCACCCGCTTCGCCGAGGCCCTGCCCGCGATTCGGGTGCGGCTCGAAGAAGACCTCCGGGTGCCGGGCCTCCCCTACCACAAAGTGCTGGCGCTGGCCGTAAAAGTCATCGAATTGACCTGCATTCGGGTGGGCAACGAGGCGTATAAAAAACTCTACGGCTCCGTGGGCCTAACCACCTTGCAGGACGACCACGTCGACATCAACGGTAGTAAAGTGCAGTTTCAGTTCCGGGGCAAAAAGGGCGTTCATCAGAACATCAATCTGAAAAGCCGACGGTTGGCCAATCTGCTTGCCAAGTGCCGAGATATTCCCGGCGATGAACTTTTCCAATACTACGACGAGCAGGGAAAGCACCGGCCCATTGGTTCGGGCGATGTCAACGGCTACCTCAAAGACGTGACCGGGGCCGATTTTACGGCAAAAGACTTCCGCACCTGGGCGGGGACGGTGGCGGCGTTTCGGGCGTTTCAGGAATTAGGGCCGTTTTCAACGCCAACCGAAATGAAGCGCAATGTCGTCAGGGCTTACGACCTGGTGGCCGAGCGCCTGGGGAATACGCGCACGGTGTGTAAAAAATACTACGTACACCCTGCCGTGGTGACGGCCTATGAAACGGGCAAACTGGAGACGTATTTCGAGGGTTTACCCGAAAGTGAGGAAGATACGCCCGGTTTTGAACTTTCGCCGCTGGAAAATGCCGTGAAGCGACTGATTGAGGAATCAGCGGCTTAAAAGGACCGCTCATCTAAAAAGCCGAACGGCAGATTGATTTTCCCCTTGTTTTGGGCTTCAACAATCATTTTTCGCTATGCAACGCTGGGAATACAACACCGTCGTGATTCAGTTGGAGCAGAGTTTTTGGCGGGGAAGCGAGTTTCCTTACGAGGCCATAGGGGCTAAGTTGGAGGAATTTGGCACCCAGGGCTGGGAGTTAGTTTCAGCCGAAACCAACTCCAGTTAACAGGGTCAGAGTAGCCAACTCCTGTGTATTTTTAAACGCCCTAAGCCAACCGAAACCAACTAAAATAAAAAGCCAGCCCCGAAGGCTCGGGGCTGGCTTTTTCGTTGACTACTTCTTCGCGTCCGCCTTGTTTTCAGGTACGCAGTTCGGAACGGTCTTGTCGCCCTTTTTCTTGGTGCCTACCTGCTCGTAGCCGTTCCAGCAGGGGTCCTCCTTCTTCTGGTCTTTCTTCGTCGTTGCCATGACTTTGTCGGATTTGGTTTTCGCGGAAGCGATGTAAAAACCTATTCCAGTTGTCCAGTCAGAGAAGTTTTTTATTGCACTTCCTTCGGCAAAGGCTTTTCGAGCAGATTCTGGTAGATGAACCGGAAGGTTTCGCCCCGCTGGTGCTGGGCTTTGGCCCCACCCCAACCGTGCTTGCCGCCGGGGTATGCCATAAACTCGAAGGACTTACCCAGTTCCTGCAATTTATCGACGAGTTGAATGCTGTTTTGCAGATGCACGTTGTCGTCCATCGTGCCGTGTACAATGCGCAGTTTTCCCTTCAACTTGTCGGCGTGGGTCAGTACCGAGCTGGCTTTGTAGCCTTCCGGGTTTTCGGCGGGCGTGTCCATGAAACGCTCGGTGTACTCGGTGTCGTAGAGGCTCCAATCCATGACGCCGTAGTTGGCGATGCCATGGGTAAAATAATCGGCTCCGGCCGTGAGGGCCAGCGCCGTGACGTACCCGCCGTAGCTGCCGCCCGTAATCATGATTTTGGTCGAATCGACGACAGGCATTTTTCGTAGAAACTTCACCGCTTCGATGTAATCGGTCATTTCCCATTTGCCCAGATTGCGGTGCAGGTAATTTTGCCCCATTTTGCCCAGGTGCCCCGACCCCCGGTGATCGACGGCCACTTGAATGATGCCTTCCTGCGCCCACCATTGCGTGGCGTTGATGGGTTTCCAACCGTCGAAGACGGTACCCGCGTTGGGTCCGCCGTAAACGCTGATGATAACCGGGTATTTTCTGGCCGGATCCAGGTTGATGGGGTACGTGATCAGCATCGGCAGGTTGAACCCGTCGGTGGTGGGGTATTTTACGATTTCGCTTTTTGCCAAACTATACCTTTCAAACTCAATTCCCCGGCTGTCGCCCAGTTCCCGAACCAGTTTGCCGTTTTTATCCAGCAGGGCCAGTTTGGGCGGGGTTGTCAGGTTGGAATACGTCGTCAGGAAATAGCTGCCTCCCGGCGACACGCGGGCCTGATGGGTGTAGTCGCCAAACGTGAGGCGGCGCAGGTCCTTGCCATCGAAGCCAACCCGGTACAAATCGGCACGGGTCGAGGCTTCTTTTCGAGCGGTGAAAAAGACGGTCTGGGTTTTTTCGTCCACCAACGGTACGCCCGTGACGGTGAAATTACCGCTGGTGAGTTGGGTTTTGAGGGTGCCGTCGGGGCCAAACTGGTAGAGCTGCGCCCAGCCATCGCGGTCGGATTTCAGGATGAAACCCTGATTTTTCCCCAGAAAATTTACCTCCGTTAGCCAATCGACCCAGGTTTTTTGGGTTTCGCTGAACACTTCGGTTTTGCCGCCGCTCGATGGATCAACGGCGTACAGTTTCAGGTTGTCCTGGCCCCGGTTTTTCCACTGCATCCAGAGGCGGCTACCGTCGGGCGTCCAGAAGGGCGTACCAAAATACTGGTCGGCTTTTTCGTCGAAATCAGCCCAGGTGGTTTTGAACGTATTGAGTGAAACCAGCCCCATTCTGACCATCGGATTGGGGTCACCGGCCTTCGGGTAGCGCTGTTTTTCGAGGGTACCGTGTTGTCCGGTGGCGTTGAAAACCGGGAATACGGGTACATTGCTTTCGTCGAACCGCATGAACGCCAGATGTTTGCTGTCGGGTGCCCACCAGAACGCCTTGTAAGCGGTGGGCCGACCCAGGATTTCCTCCCAGTACAACCAGGCCGCGTAACCGTTGTAGACGGTTTCGGAGGCGTCGTTCGTTAATTTGGTCTCGGTGCCGGTCGCGGTTTCAACGACGTACAACTCTTTATTGCGGGTAAAAGCCACAAAACGGCCATCGGGCGAAAGGGTCGGGTTGGCTTCGCGGTCGGAGTTGTTAGTCAATCGCTTTTCCTCCCCCGTGGCCGGGCGGAGGTACACGTCGTCGTTTTTTGAGGAAACCTGATTTGTCGCCGGGGCCGTGTAGGGTATTTCCTGGCCCGTTTTGGCGTCGACGCTCATCGTTTTGCCTTCGTTTATCAGCAAATAAAGCGCATCATCGGCCCAACCCGAAATGGTGGGCAGGGGTTGCAACAGGTCAGTTTTTTCGCCCCTGAACACGTGCGCTGCCGTGAAAGTTCGGCGGGTTTGGGCCTGGGAATCAACGCCCGACACGGCGAAGACCAGTGCCATACCGAGCAGTAGGAAAGATTTTTGCATAAGATTGTTCGTTGTAAAGCGGATTGCCTAATCCGCACTAAAAATTGCCGTAACCGCTCAAAGTTCTTTATTAATCAAGGTTGAAAGTTAGAACAAAGCGGGCTATTTTTCCAAAGCCTAAACCGCCTACCCGCCCGAATTTACCCAATGATGCCGCGTAAAATTCTGAAGATCACACTCATCATTTTCTCGACCCTCCTCTTGATTGCGGGTCTGGGGGCGGGCTTGGCGTGGATGTACCGCGACGAACTATTCCGGCAGATTCAGGCGCACCTCAATCAGCAACTCAACGGCTCAGTTTCGGCCCGCGACGTGCGCCTGAGCCTTTGGAGCGATGGGCCGGGGCTAACGCTGACGCTCACCGATGTCCGCCTGCGCGACACCCGCTACCAGCGCGACCTGTTGGCGGTGGGTCAGGTAGCTGTCCGGTTGGATGTGCTGAAACTGCTCAGCCGGGAAGTGAGCGTGCGTAGCCTGCGGTTGAGCGAGGGGGCCATCAACATTTTCGTCGATAAAAATGGCTACACCAACCTGAGCATATTTGGCCCCAAAGACTCAAAAGATTCAACGGTCCGGAAAACGAAATCGGACGGGGATCCGTTTTTATTGGGTTTGCAAAAAATCCAACTCCGCAACGTCCGCGCCAGTTTTATCGACTCGACCAAAGGCAAACGATACGCGGCCCGGTTCACGAACCTGACCCAACGTTTGAGCAAAAAAGGGCTATCCTGGGAAGAGCCTACCTGGGCGCGTGAATTGCGGGGACAGGTGTTTTTTGAAGGCTTGACGTTCAACGCCCGGCGGGGGGCTTTTGTTAAAAATACGCCCATCCTGCTCGACCTCAACTGGTCGTACCAACCCGCCACAAAGCGGCTGACCGTGGCACCCTCCACGTTGCGGCTGACCGAAAAACAGGATTCTCTGCGCGTACAGGGCCATTTCATGCTCAAACTGCCCGTTACGTTAGACCTGGAATTTCAAACCGGTAGCGTACCCCTGGCGACGGTGGCCAACTGGCTCACGCCCAACATCAGCAGCAAACTCCTGAAATTTAAGGTCAATCCCAACGTGCGGGCCTGGGTGCGGCTCTCGGGCAGTACGGCCCAGGGGGCTACGCCGCGCATCGAAGCCCGCGCTCAGGTCGACACGTTTACGTACCAGCAGAGTGTGATGGGACCGATTGACCGGGTGAAATTGCGGGGCACGTTTACGAATAAAGTCGATACGACCCGCGAAACCGCCGACGCTAATTCGCGCATTCTGGTTCCCCAACTGCAAGGCTTTTATCAGGGGATTCCGCTAACGGCAACGTTCGAGTACGCCGATCTGACCCGGTCGGACATGACCATGAATCTGGCCGTGAATACCGACCTGCTCCGGCTCAATCCCCTGCTCGACGATGCCCGGTACCGCTTTGGCGGGGGTAAATTACGGGCACAGGTCCGCTACCGGGGCGATTTCAGCCAGACGTTCAATGGCAAGACCGGTTCGTTGCACGGGCTGTTTAGCGGTTCACTTTTCCTGCAAAACGGCTCGTTCATGTACACGCCCCGACGGGTACACCTGACCAATGTACACGGACAGTTGACGTTCAACCAATCGGATCTTTTCGTTAAAAACCTGACGGTTACGGCCAACCAAAGTCCGATGACGATTCAGGCGACGTTGCGGCAATTAGTGCCCTTCCTGAATGGCAAACGGGCTACGCTCGAAGCGCAGGCGCGGGTTACTTCACCGCGCCTGAATTTGAATCAGTTTTCGTTTCAAACTGTGAAATCGACGGCCAAAACCAGTCCGAACCGGACCCGACGACAACTGGCGGCGACGATTGACCGCGTCATCGATGATCTCAAACTTGACCTGCAACTGAGCGCGGAAAGTTTTCACTACCGCAACCTGACGGCCCGACAGCTACGAGCCAACTTACTGGTTACCAAAAAACTGCTTCACCTGCGAAACGTGTCGATGGGTGCCTTTGGCGGTCAGTTCGGGCTAACGGGCCGGCTCGATTACCTCGACCAATCCCCCAGCCGTCTCAATGTACGCTGCCAGGTATCGGGTGCCGACGTGCGTGAAATCTTTCGCACGTTTGAGAATTTTGGTCAGACTTCCCTGACCGACCGGCAAATTAACGGCACCTGGAGTTCAAACGGCACCTTTCGGGCCAACCTCACCAGCGAATACCGGATCGTGCCCGCCAGCATGGCGGGCGACCTCAACATCCAGTTGCGCGACGGAGAACTGATTAATTTTGAACCCCTGAAACGAGTTCAAAAATTCATTTTTAAAAACCGCGATTTCAACAACGTGCGCTTTGCCACCATTACCAACCGCTTCCGGCTGCGGGGAGTGGACATCGACGTGGATCAGATGGAGGTGGAATCGTCGGTGCTGACGCTTTTTTTGAAGGGTGTTTACAGTTTTCAGGATCGCACCAACCTGCGTATCCAGGTTCCGTTGAGCAATCTCCGCAAGCGCGGGGCCGACTACCAACTTACCCAACACGATCCGTCCAAGGGAGCTAACATTTACCTGAGCGCGGTCGATGAAGGCGGCGAAGTAAAGATTCAGATGGGCCGCCGGACCCTGGAAACCGCCCCGGCGCTCAAAGCCGATTCAGTTCGGGTTCAATCCCCCTCCCTGGTGCGGGACAGTACGTTGAAGAAAAGTAATTAAACCGTTCAGTGGTTTGAAAAAGGTTTGAGGTTTGAATGACCTTCAAACCTCAAACCTTTTTCAAATCCTACTGCATCACCACCGATTCCGTCGGCAAGGTGATGGCTTCGGTATCCAGCAGGCGGGTGGCCAGGTAGAGGCTTTTGGGTAATTCGTAGTGAAAGAAGTACTTCATCGTGTGGACTTTAGCCTCGTAAAATGCGGCCTCGTCGCCCGTTGGTGCCTGCGCAATCAACGCTTGTTTGGCCACAACGGCCTGCTTGAGCCATTGCCAGCCCACGGTCACCAGACCAAATTGCTCCATGTACAGCGTTGCGTCCATGCAGGCGCGTTCGGCGTCGCCGGTCGCCATGATGCCCAGCAGGTGTTGCGTCACGGTCTGCACCCGGCCCAATTCCTGCGTCAGTTGGTCGGCGTAGGGTTTCAGGTCGTCGAACGTGCGGGCTTCCGCGACGACTTGCGCGATTTCCCGACCCAATAATTGCATCCCCTTTCCGCCCCGCTGCACGACTTTCCGCGCCAGCAAATCGAGCGATTGAATGGTAGTCGTCCCCTCGTAAATACTCGTAATGCGAATGTCGCGGTAGTATTGTTCGAGCGGAAAATCCTCGGTGTAGCCGTAGCCGCCCAGCACTTGCATCCCCTCGCTCACGGCCCGGATGCCCATTTCGGAGGGGAAGGTCTTCGCTACCGGCGTCAGCAAATCGAGCAGGGCTTCGTAGTTGTCGCGCTCTTCACCTTCGGTTACGTTCATCAGGTCATAATACTTGGTGGCTTGCAAAATCAACCCCAGGCTACCTTCCACCACCGCTTTTTGGAACAACAACATCCGGCGCACGTCGGGATGATTGATGATGAGCGTGGGCGGCTCGTCGGGGTTTTTGTTATTCAGCCGCCGACCCTGCGGGCGCTCGTTGGCGTACTGCAACGAAGCGTAATACGCCGCCGAAGCGATGTACGCCCCGCACATCCCCACGCCGAGGCGAGCCTCGTTCATCATCTGAAACATGTACGACAACCCTTTGTGCGGCTCGCCGAGGAGGTAGCCGATGCTGTTGTCTTTTTCGCCAAACGTCAGGTGCATGGCAGGGGTACCTTTCTGACCCATTTTGTGGTACAAACCGGTCGGCGTAACGTCGTTGTCTTCCAATCCACCGTCGGCGGTCAGGCGTTTTTTGGGTACGACCAACAGGGATATTCCTTTGGTACCCTTCGGCGCTCCGTCGATTCGGGCCAGCACCAGGTGAATAATATTTTCGGTCTGGTCGTGCTCGCCCGCCGAGATAAACACCTTCTGACCCCGGATTTTATAGCTGCCGTTAGGCTGAGGCGTGGCGGTCGTGGTGATGTCGGCCAGCGCGCTACCGGCCTGCGGCTCGGTCAGGCACATGGTGCCGCTCCACTTGCCGTTGAGCATATTGGGCACGTAAGTTTCGTTGAGTTCGGGCGAGCCAAACGACATAATCAGGTGCGCCGAGCCTTCGCTCAAGCCCCGGAACATGATGAGGGCGTTGTTGGCCGCGCCCAGAATAAAGCCCGCCGAGGCGCTGACCAGTTCGGGTAATTGTTGCCCACCGTGTTCAAACGAAAAACCCGCGCCGATCAACCCGGCTTCCCCCGTCGCTTTCAGGAAACGACCCACGGCGGGATGCACCTTCACCACCCCGTTGACGAGTTCGGGCGGGGTGCGGTCGGCTTCGGTGAAGGCGGGGTATAAAATCTTATCGGCAATGTCGGTCGCCGTATCCAGGACCATGTCGAACGCCTCGCGGTTGTAATCCTGGAAATACGGGTGTTGGGTGAGTTCTTCAGCGTTAAAAACCTCGTGAATGAGGAAGTTCAGATTACGTCGGGAGAAAGTCTTTGATGCCATTGCGTCAACGGTTTAAGCATTGAAAAGTATGCTTGCATACGGTTATCAAAGTTACGTTTTGGAAGAATTGCAGGCAAGCAGATGGGGTGAGAAATTTTTGGGAAATCATCCCAACAAGTCTGTTGGTCAGTGCTGAGGTATCCGCTGTCCAAATACGACTGAGTTAAGCCGGGTCGAAATAACATCAATATATTCCTCCGGCCAACGACCGTTAAATAATCTTCTGCTTTGAAATACAGCCGGTTAGCGAATCTTTTCAAGGAAATCGTTTAGTTTTGCTCATCCTGATTCACCCCTCTCTCAACCAGCTTCATGGAATCTACCTTTATCGCCTCTACTCCCGAATCCCAATCCCCGCCTACGCCCTATTCCGTGCCCCTGGGCCAAACGGAGCGTATTTTCATCATCGACGCCATTCGGGGGGTGGCCCTGTTGGGTATTTTGATGATGAACATTCCTTTTTTTGGAATGCCCCACCAAGTCGGTGAAAATCTGCTGATTCGCAATGAATTTTCGGGGCCTAACCTCTGGACCTGGTGGGCCGTCAACGGATTCTTCGAGGGCACCATGCGGGGCCTGTTTTCGTTGCTGTTCGGGGCCGGAACCCTGCTGCTGCTCGATCGTTTGCAAAAAAACAACGCGGGCCTGCTCCCCGCCGACGTGTACTACCGCCGCCTGCTGTGGCTACTGCTGTTTGGCATCGTCAACGCCTTCGTGCTGCTCTGGCCGGGCGACATTCTTTACAGTTACGCCCTGTGTGGTCTGGCTTTGTTTCCATTCCGAAAAATGCCCGCGAAGGGGCTGCTGATTATCAGTTTTGTGATGCTACTCATCGGCACGTACAAAGACAATAGCGGCCTTTACGAACAAAAACAAACCAAACGCAAAGGGGAAGCCGCGCAACTTTTGGCGAAAAAGAAAATGAAACTGAGTGAAGACCAGCAGGGTGATCTCAAAGCCTGGCAGGGGCTTCAGGAGCGGGTAAAACCCGAAAATCAACGGAAAGAGGCCGATAAACTGGCGAAGAAAATGCAGGGAAATTACCCACAGGTTTACAAAGCGTTGGAACCCATCAACATCAAGTTTGAGAGTGTAGCGATGCACCAGTCCTTTGTTTGGGACGTTCTGATGCTCTTATTTTTGGGCATGGCCCTCTACAGGCTGGGTTTCCTGACCAACCAACGCCCCGCCTGGCAGTACGCCCTGCTGGTGGTGGTGGGCTACGGCGTGGCCTTGCCGCTCAACTATTGGAAAATGAATTTTGCCGTTGAAACCAAATTTGACTTCATCCGACGCCTCAACGAATGGCCCTTTGAGTTTTACGAAATCCGACGCCTTTTCCACACCCTGGGGCACCTCGGCCTGCTGATGCTGGCCTACCGGTCGGGGTTGTTCAATGGTTTATTCAGGGTGATGGCGCGGGTCGGGCAAATGGCGTTTAGCAATTACCTGATGCAATCCATCATCTGCACGTTGATTTTTTACGGGTATGGCTTCGGGCTGTACAATAAATTACAGCGCTACGAACTCTACTACGTGGTGGGTGCCGTGTGGCTTTTCCAGATCATTTTTAGCAACCTCTGGCTACACTATTTTCGCTTCGGACCCTTCGAGTGGCTTTGGCGAAGTTTGACGTACTGGAAAAAACAGCCCCTGCGCCGGGTTGCCGCCTGACCCTGAAAAGCCCCACCCCCAGTACTCGGGGTGGGGGGTTTTTTTAGAAAAA
>JAJAZB010000003.1 GCA_026785975.1 Cytophagaceae bacterium
AGAAGCGTGTTACACTATCGTGGCTAATTTGGCCGTCAAGTAGGTTCGCTAATCCTGTCGCACTGGTTTGACCTGTACTACTGATCAAATAGTCTGTATAAACGTCTAACATATCATTCATGCTGAAATTTACACACTTTTCGGGCTATAAACAGTGGCCCGCGTAACATCAGTCATGAAGAAGTAATGAAGAAAATGCACGACCAGTTTGTCACAATTAATGAAATTATTCAAAAGAATCAAAGCACGGGGGTTCAAGTCAATTCGCAAGGTTTGGAAATCATACGGGAACTTTATGAGCGAATCATCACCGAAAAAGAACGTCGCATTTCACAACTGGAAGGTCAACTTCGAATAACAGAGGATTCTTCTCCTGTCTAATATCCATACCGCTCGGCCCACTGCGCCCGCAACCGCTCTCGAATCTTCTCCTCAGCCGGGTTTTCCTGCGGATCAAAAAGTCGGGTACCCGACAGGATTTCCGGTAAAAATTCCTGCTCGATGAAATTGCCCGCGTGGTCGTGGGCGTAGCCGTAGGCCTTGCCGTAATCCAACTGCTTCATCAGTTTGGTGGGTGCGTTGCGTAGGTGGAGCGGCACGGGCGGACTACCCGTTTTCTGCACCAGCGCCTGCGCGTCGTTGATGGCCTGGTAGGCCGAGTTGCTCTTAGGCGAGGTGGCGAGGTAAATGGCCGTTTGCGAAAGAATAATCCGCGCTTCGGGCAAGCCCACCGCCCGGATGGCCTGAAAGCAGGTGCTGGCCATGAGCAGGCCGTTGGGGTTGGCCAGCCCGATGTCTTCCGAGGCCAGAATTAGTAACCGCCGGGCAATGAACTCGATGTCTTCGCCGCCTTCGAGCATCCGCGCCAGCCAGTACACGGCGGCGTTGGGGTCGGAGCCGCGAATGGATTTGATGAACGCCGAAATAATATCGTAGTGCGCCTCGCCGCCTTTGTCGTAGAGGGCGATGTTTTGCTGGACTTTTTGCAAAACAAGGCTGTTCGTAATGTCGAGGTTCTCGCCTGGTCGGCGGGCGTTAGCCACGAGTTCGAGGGCGTTGTAGAGTTTACGCCCGTCGCCGCCGGAGAGTTGCAGCAAGGCTTCGTATTCGCTGACCGTGATGGGTTGGGTTTTCAAGAACTCGTCCTGCACCAACGCCCGGTTGACCATTTCGGTGAGTTCATTTTTTTCGAGCGGTTTGAGAATGTACACCTGGCAGCGCGAAAGCAAGGCCGGGATTACTTCAAACGAAGGGTTTTCGGTCGTGGCGCCGATGAGAATCACGATGCCCTGCTCCACGGCTCCCAGCAATGAATCCTGCTGGGATTTGGAGAATCGGTGGATTTCGTCAATAAAAAGAATGGGACTCGGACTGTTGAAAAACCGTTGTTTTTTGGCCGTATCGATTGTTTCGCGAATATCCTTCACCCCCGCACTGATGGCCGACAAGGTATAAAACGGCACGTTGAGGGTTCGGGCAATGAGGTTGGCCAGGGTGGTTTTGCCGGTGCCCGGCGGCCCCCAGAGAATAAAGGAAGGGATTCGGCCCGCCTCGACGGCCTGCCGCAAAACGGCTTTGGGTCCAACCAGGTGACTTTGCCCGATGTAAGCATCGAGCGTAACGGGCCGCATTCGTTCGGCGAGGGGCTGCATTTGAATTACGATTTACGAGGTACGAGGTACGAATTAAGGAATACAAATTTTAAATCGTACCTCGTAAATCGTAAATCGTAAATCAAATGCCCAGTCGGTCGTCGTGATTGGTTTTCCCTTTAAAAGAGAAGAGTACGCCCGAAGCAATCAGGGCCAGGGCCAGCAGGGAAATGGTTCTCATGGTCAGAATGGCTAAAATCATGATTTTTAGAAGTTGATGGTACAAAAAACCTGCCAATTTTCCGGCTTACCCTGCGTAGAAATACGTATTTACGACACCCCGTATTTTTACCTGTTTTGTAGCGTATTTTCTACGTATTTTTTTAATGAATTTCATCTATTCATCTATTGGTTAGTAGTTTAAAATTTTAAAGGCACTTTGAGCCGAGGGACTATGGGGAATTTTGTTCACTATACTTTATTTATAAAACTTAGATTTACAACTTCTATTGTTCAACTCCTTTCCCTTTTTAACATCATGGCAAAAGAACACGGGGCGTTCATTAAACGCCAGTCGGAAGCCCGCCAGAAAGTAGCGCGGTTTAAGAAGAAGTTTCCCAAAAGCACAGTGGAGGGACTCATCATCAGCAGCAAACTGGTGCGCCAACTGATCGACCACCGGGGCTGCGACAACCTGAAGTTTTACTACGGCCTCGACGACGACGGTGAGTTGACGTTGATACTGGCCCCCGCTGATGCCCAGGGACAGCGCATCGGCATGATCCTGGACGCCGACGGTACCCTGAGCCACCCCGAAGTGGGCGGAAAAGACGGGCGCGATGACGACGTGCTCAACAACGGTAGCCGCGTTCCGCCCCCACCCAGTGATCTCTGATTCGTTTCGGTACACGCTTTCGCGTTGGCTCCACCCGCTTGCGATCCGCCATGTCATCTGAAGAATTCTTTCGGCACGTTTCAACGGCCACTATTCTGCTTCCGGTCGGCGTTAGTCTGCTGCGCTGGCGGGCGATGGTGGCCGGTTTCCCCACGTTATTAGCGTACCTCTGGCTGACGTTACTTATCGAAAGCTGGGGTACGTTTACACTCTTGCAGGGCACGACCAACAACGGGTTCGTGTATAACTTTTACAACGTTGCGGAGTTTGTTCTGTTGAGTCTGCTTTACTACCGGTATTTCGATCATCCGGAGTTGAAGAGGTTGGTGTTGGTGCTCAACGGGTTGTTTGTTCCCTACGCGCTGTACCGTTTCCTTCGGATGTCGGGCGGCTACGACGGCACCGTGCTGGGGCTTGAAAACGCGCTGCTCATTTTACTGGTTCTATTGTTTTTTTATCAGTTATTGCAAAATCTGGAGATCACTCATTTATCGCGATTCCCGATGTTCTGGATCAGCGCGGGCGTTCTGGTGTTCTTTGCGGGCAGTTTTTTTATCTACGTGTTCGGCAGCTACCTCGTCTCGCCCGAGAAATACGCCACGTTACGCGATTTGTGGAATATCCCGCGTTACCTGAATATCGTGTTTCACCTGGCGCTGGCCACCGGAATCTGGTACAGCGAATGAGTTTGGACGCATTCAAAAACCTGATTGAATGGGGCACTTCGGCGATGCTCAGCCTGGTCTTGTTGCAGCATTGGGTTGGTGTGGCATCTGCACCGTCAACTGCAAAAGCAACTAACGACGGGCAAGGGCGCGAAGGAGGACTGGTCATCATGAGCGACGAGGGCGAAGTAAAAATATTGATCCTGGCGGGGGCCATCGTGATGGTCCTGATGGCGGCTTTTATCGTGCTGTTTCTGGCCCATTACCAGCAAAAGCAGATGAAGCAGCGCGAACTATTGCGTCGTTTGGACGAGCAGCACCAACGCGAGTTGCTCGAAGCCAGTTTGCAATCGCAGGAAGCCGAGCGCCGACGCATCGCCGTTGACCTGCACGATGACGTTGGCACGATGCTCTCGGCCACCCGAATGAGCCTGTCGAGGGCCAACAAGCATCTCGGCGAAAACCCCGAGGCCGAAGCGATCATGCAGCAAACGCGGGAATTGCTCGAAGAAACCGTCAACAACGTTCGGCGTATTTCGCAGGAACTCCTCCCCTCGACCCTCGACCAACTCGGTCTGGTTGCGGCGCTGGAAGAATTTATCGCTAAACTTCACCAAACTCCGCCCGAAGGCAAGCCGGAACTCCTCATCGACTTCCACCACGAGGGCCTTGGGCAGCGGCTGGACAAAGACATCGAACTGGCCATTTACCGGGTTGCTCAGGAATTGGTACACAATAGTTTACGGCACGCCCAAGCCACCCGAATCGAAGTGCTGGTCATGCGCCAGGCCAGTCGGCTGCTGCTTACCGTGAGTGACAACGGGGTAGGTTTTGATCTGGAAACCACCCGACAGCGAAACCAGAGTGGGTTGGGACTGAAAAACATCGAAAGTCGGTTGAACATCATCAACGGTCGCGTTATATTTGACGTATTGCCAGGGAAAGGAACCTACGTTATCGTTGATGTGCCCCTCGAATAAGTTTTTTAGAAATACCTCTGAAGTCAATCTTTTTTGGCCGCCGACAACTCTTCACCGCCCCGGCAAACTGCTCACCGATTTGATCTTATGGAAACAGCCCCTCCCATCCGATTAGCCATTGCCGACGACCACGTCCTTTTCCGCCGGGGATTAGTGTCTATTTTTTCCGAGGCTCCCGGCATCGAATTACTCTACGAAGCGTCGGACGGTCAGGAACTCGTCGAAAAAATAGCCGAAAATCGCCCCGACGTGGTTCTGATGGATCTGCAAATGCCCCGCATGGACGGCATCAAGGCTACTCAGCACATTCGCCAGCATTTCCCGGAGGTGAAAGTGGTGATTTTGTCTATGCACGACGAAGACAATTTTGTCATACATCTGATGGAATTGGGTGCCAACGGCTACCTGCTCAAAGACGCTGACCCCGAAGAGGTAGACCTGGCCATTCGCACGGTGGCGAGTGAAGATTATTATTACGGCCCCTTCCTGACGCGCGTCATGCACCGGAAAATGCTCGACAAATCGCGGAAGCGGGAACCGCCACACTTCGATACCAAAGCCAATCTGAGTGCGCGCGAAATCGAAGTCCTACGCCTGATCTGCGAAGGGCACACGACCGCTCAGATTGCCGATAAGATATTTCTGAGCGACCGCACCGTGGAGGGACATCGCAACCGGATTATGGAAAAAATAGGGGCAAAAAACACGGCTGGTATGGTCGTATACGCAGTGAAGAATGATATCTACTGAATGAACCCGGGCGATTAACCCCGAAATCCGTCGGCCCAGTCGCCCGACGCGACTCTCGATAGACCCTGGGTCGTTTGATTGTACACGTAAACCCAGGCCGTGACGACCCGTGAATCGGCCAGCATCTGCACCGGATGGCCTTGCCGAAGGTAAAGCGACCGGGATTCCTGGCCGGGCAAAAAGTCTTCGTACGCATCCAGCACTGGTAGCAGATGCTCGGGCGCGAAAAGCTCATAAACCTCACCCCGCACGTTGTCGGCCGGATTCCCTGACGTCACTGCGCCGGGGTAGGCGTACAACGAAAATAGCTTTCCCTGCCACGTCGCTTCACCGATGCACCGGGACTCCGCTGCCAGCAGGCGGTGCATGGGGTGATTAAATACCCGCCGAAGGCTGCCGTAAACGAAAAGATATTTCCCCATAAAACAATGCAGGAACGCCGACAAACAGCGTTCCTGGCACGAGTATACCCTTAACCAAAACGAAAAATTCTACTTATCGAACCAGCACCCGCACCAGATTGCCCACGCCGGGCAAGTGCCATCCGCTCCGCAATGCAACCGGGGCTTTGGCGGCAGTCACCCCGCGACGCGAGGCTTGAGGCATCACTTTCACCGTTGAACGCTTCGAACCAAACAAGCGGTGCGGATAGCCCATTGCGGCCACCTCGGTACACAAACCAATCATCAGGAACAGGACGGTTAGCAGGGTGCGCATTTTCATGGTCTTTGTATTTTAAATGTTTTTTAGTCGTTCTTTCAAGGCTAAATTCTTGGTTCAGGATGAGTGGGTCAATGGGTTTCTGATGAACCAGCTCTTTTTCGGTGCCAAGTGTTTGTGCAATTGAGCGAATCGTTTTCCTAACTGATGATACAAAGATATGGGTGACACTTTGTACTTTGCAATACATAGTACTATTTATTTTTGAAATTTGGATCAGCGGCGATCAAATCGGACGAGTGGCGGGAAAGATTGGTTTCGTCCGGAATTCGTGTTTGGCTGAAAGATGCAACCGACTGCTCAGACGTTGCACGGCGGCTAAAGTTTTCCTGATTCGTGGGCTTTCGAGGAAAGATTATCTAATCGGGAAACCGCTACACGGTTCGAAACCGGGAGAATATCGACTGAATCTCCCCGTAATTTTCGGAAAGCAGGTAACCGAAAAACGCCAGCGCGTACCAGCGCGTTTGTTTCTAAACGCACGTTTGGCAAACTTGCTTAAAATCCGTGCGGCGCGCTGACGTGAAGCTACTCCGCATTTTGCATTCATCAACCCGGCAAGGTAAGCTCATGCCAATCATTGAAAAATCCGCCTACCGCGCTCCGCTCTGGATGCGGCACGGGCACTTCTCCACGCTGATTCCCAGTTCGTTTCGCCGGGTACGGGGCGTAGAATACGTGCGCGAGCGCCTCGACCTGCCCGACGGGGATTTTGTCGATCTGGACTGGAGCTTCTCAGGAGTGAGTGGAAAAGACAAAACTCCTCACTCCCCGCTCCTCGATACTCATTCCTTGACCATCCTCACCCACGGCTACCTCGGCAACAGCACGCGCCCGTACATTCTGGGGGCGGCCAAAGCCTTCAATCGGGCTGGTTGGGACGTGCTGGCCTGGAATATGCGCGGACTAAGCGGCGAAATGAATCGCCTCGAAAAAGTAACGACCCACGGCTCCTCCGACGATCTGGAAGCCGTTGTCAGTCATGCGTTGAGCAAAGGGTACGAACACGTCGCGCTGGTCGGGTTTAGCAAGGGCGGAAATATTACGCTCAAGTACGCGGGCGAACAGGGCGAAGCACTCCCTTCGGCCATCAAAAGCGTGGTGGCTATTTCGGTGCCCTGCGATCTGATGGGCAGTGTCGAAGCCTTCCGGGGATTTTACGAGTGGTATTTTGTTCGTAAACTCAAAGCCTTCACCACCTTACGGCGCCATCTGATTCCGGCGGACGTGTTCGAGGAAATCGCCCCCTACCAGAGTCTCGACGAATTCACGACGCGCTACTTCGGCCCCTTGCACGGCTACCGCGACGCCCGCGATTATTACCAACGGTGCAGCAGTTTGCCCGTCCTGGATCGCATCCGGGTACCCACGTTAATTTTGAACGCGCAAAACGACCCGGTTTTGTCCCAAAGTTGTTCCCCGCGTGACGTAGCCAGCCGTTCCGAGATGGTGTTTCTGGAAACGCCCCGCTACGGTGGACACTGCGGTTTTTATGAAGCCAACCCCGACGGCCTGTACTGGATGGACCGGCGGGCGGTGGAGTTTAGTGGTTTGAAAGTTTGAGGTTTGAAGGAACTGTTACATTCTCTTCAAACTCTTAAACCCTATCAAACCCTCAAACCTTTTCAAACCCGCGCGGCGGACCGCCTCAAACTCTGTCAAACCTTCAAACCTTTTTCAAATGTCTTTTCAAGGAAAAACAGTTTTCATCACGGGCGCCAGCCGGGGTATCGGCCACGCCATCGGGCTTCGTCTCGCTCGGGAGGGTGCCAACATTGTGGTTGCCGCCAAAACGGCCGCGCCGCATCCCAAGCTGCCGGGTACCATTTTTAGCGCCGCCGAAGACATGGAAAAAGCGGGCGGCAAAGCCCTGCCCGTCGTCGTGGACGTGCGCGATGAATTATCGGTAAAAGCCGCCGTGGAGCAGGCGGTGGCCCTATTTGGGGGTATCGATATTCTGATCAACAATGCGTCGGCCATTCAACTGACGGGTACACTCCAAACCGAAATGAAGCGCTACGACCTGATGCACCAGGTCAACACGCGGGGTACGTTTGTGTGTTCGCAGGCTTGTTTGCCGTATTTGCTCAAAGCCAAAAACCCGCACGTACTCAATCTTTCGCCGCCACTCAACATGGAAACGCGCTGGTTCCAGAACCATGTCGCCTACACGATGGCCAAGTACGGCATGAGCCTGTGCGTGCTGGGTATGTCGGGGGAATTCAAGGGAAAAGTGGCATTCAACGCACTCTGGCCGCGCACAGCCATTGCAACGGCAGCGGTGGAGTTTGCCCTCGGCGGCGACGACATGATGCGCCACAGCCGAACGCCCGACATCATGGCCGATGCGGCTTTTTACGTGCTAAGTCGCCCGCAGGCCGAAACCACGGGTAACTTTTTCATCGACGACGAAGTACTGGCCAGCGAAGGCATCACCGATCTGGAAAAATACAAGGTGACACCCGGTATGCCAGACCGGGAGTTGATTCGGGATTTTTTCGTCTGAACATTATGTCTGAACCAGGATTGGCCGGGATTTATGGATTTTCAGGATAAAAAATCCACAATTCAAAAATCAGGAATTTGCAATCCTGAAAATCCATAAATCCCGGCCAATCCTGGTTCAGACAACCTGACTTTTTCATCAAAACTAAACTCTCACGCTCACGGGGGCGCTGCCTACAGCCCCGTTTCCGACTAAGAAACTTCAAGCGCAGCCATCAAACGTCCCCGACGCGACAACCCATTTATGATTGATAATCCATTAGTACAGCCCTTCACAGCACCCTTCCAAACGCCTTCGTACGATAAAATTAAGGTTGAGCACTTCCTGCCCGCCATAAAAGCGGCCATGACAACCGGTCGTAGCGAGATAGACGCGATCGCGAACAACCCGGCTAAACCGACTTTTGAAAACACCATCGTGGCCCTGGAGCGGGCGGGCGAACAGCTCGCCCGCATCACGCCGATTCTGTTTCACCTCAACGCGGCGGAAACCACACCCCAACTTCAGAGTACCGTCAAGGAAGCCAGCCCCTTGCTGACCGAATATGGCAACGATATTTCCTTGAACGAGAACCTGTTTGCCCGCGTGAAGGCCGTCTGGGAAATTCGTGACGAACTCAACCTCGATGCCGAAGGCCAGATGCTTTTGGAAAAAACTTACAAAAGTTTTGCCCGCAACGGGGCCAACCTCAGCGCCGCCGACAAGGAAAAACTAAGGGAAATGAATAAAGAGCTTTCCCAACTTTCGATCCTTTTCAACGAACATAATCTCGCCGAAACCAACGAATACGCGCTGGAAATCACGGACGAAAACGAGTCGGACGGTGCTCCGCTGGCGGGCTGGCCCGACTACCTCCGCGAAGCGGCCAAAACTGAAGCCGAAAAGCGTGGCAAGGAAGGCTGGATTTTCACCCTGCAAGCCCCCAGCTACGGGCCGTTTTTGCAGTACGCCGATCACCGCGACTTGCGCAAAAAACTCTGGCTGGCCTTCGCCAAACGCGGGTTCAACGGCGACCAAAACGACAACCAGACTATCATCGCCAAACTGGTAAACTTACGCCACGAAAAAGCGACTCTGCTCGGCTACCAAACCTGGGCCGACTACGTGCTCGAAGATCGCATGGCCGAAAACCCGCAGAAGGTCCGGGCGTTTGAACTCAACGTGCTCAGTTTCGCCAAACCCGCCGCCGAGCGCGACCTGCAGGAACTCACCGCCTACGCCAAATCGCAGGGTTTCCCGGAAAATGTTTTACAACGCTGGGACGCCTCGTACTACGCCGAGAAACTGAAAAAGGAAAAATACGCCATCAACGACGAGGTACTCAAGCCGTACTTCAAGCTCGAAAACGTGCTCGATGGGCTGTTTACGCTCACCAACAAGCTCTACGGCTTAACTTTCAGGGAACGCAACGACATCCCAACCTGGCACCCGGAAGTGAAGACGTACGAAATCCTCGACGAGAAAGGGCAGTTGCTGGCCATCTGGTACGGCGATTATTTCCCGCGCCCCGGCAAACGCGCCGGAGCCTGGAATACCGACACGCGGGCGCAACATTTCGAAGGAAATCAGGACATTCGTCCGCACGTCATCAACGTCTGCAACTTCACCCGCCCGACCGAAACCATGCCCTCGCTGCTGACCTTCCGGGAGGTCGAAACACTCTTCCACGAGTTTGGCCACGCCCTGCACTCGATGCTTTCGCACGCCAAATACGAAACCATCAGCGGCACGAGCGTCGCCTGGGATTTTGTGGAATTGCCCAGTCAGTTTATGGAAAACTTTTGCCGGGAACCCGAAGTGCTGAAGCTATTCGCCAAACATTACCAAACCGGCGCGGTGATTCCGGCGGGGTTCATCGAGAGGCTCCGGGCTTCGTCCAACTTCCTGGCGGGCCTCGGCACGGCCCGGCAAATCAACCTCGGCCTCACCGACCTGGCCTGGCACGGTCAGGCCCCAACGGGCGAATCCGTGTTGGAAGTGGAAGCGAAAGTGGCCGCGCAAACGGAGGTGTACCCGCCTGTACCCGGCACGGCGTTGAGCACGGCCTTCGCGCACATTTTCGCGGGTGGCTACTCGGCGGGGTACTACTCGTACCTGTGGAGCGAGGTACTCGACGCCGACGCCTTCGATGCGTTCAGGGAAAAAGGCATTTTCAACCCGGACGTGGCGAAATCGTTCCGCGAAAACATCCTCTCGAAGGGCGGCAGCGAAAAAGCCGACGTACTCTACCGCCGTTTCCGGGGCCGCGACCCCAAACCTGAACCCATGCTGAGGCGGGCGGGGTTGATTCAGTAGTTGACGTTTTTCCCAAAACCTCCGAAGCCGGGCTGACTGCGGAGGTTTTTCTTTTTCTGGCTAACTTGCCTGTAAATCATTCAGTGGAATGTCGTTTCATGAAAAATAAGCCTGGAGTGATGCGAGTGGAAAAAGGAGTTTTTATCTACTCAGAAGTCGTATTAATCGACCGATTTACAAGGGCATTGAGTGAAAACGAAGCCAGTCTCCGACGCGAAATTTTTTTGCTCCTCCCTTTCATCAAAGCCTACCTGTGTGTTTCAACGAAGTCCCGGTACGTCGAGGTCTTCGAGCGAACGCTTGACTACTGGGAGTTCAGATGGTATGGTGATCCTGCCGAACCGATTCCACTTCGGACTTTGAACCTTCGTCTTTCATTGACTGAACTTTATGAAGGTTGCGAATCAACTTCTTTTTGACTAACTTTTCACATGCCAGACCTCAACTCCCTCCGTTACCCCATCGGCAAGTTTGTGTACGAACAACCCTACACGACCGCCCAACGCCAGGACCTCATTTCCCAATTGGAAAACCTACCCGGCCAACTCCGCCGGGCCGTGGCCAATTTCACCGAAGATCAACTCGACACGCCCTACCGCGAGCACGGCTGGACGATCCGGCAGGTGGTACACCACGTCGCCGACAGCCACATGAACGGGTACATCCGTACCAAACTGGCGTTAACCGAACAAAATCCGACCATCAAACCCTACGAAGAAGCCCTCTGGGCCGATTTGCGTGATACTTTCGTGGTACCCGTCACAACATCATTGACTTTGGTCGACGCCCTCCACGCCCGCTGGGTAGCTTTGTTTCGGTCGCTGAGTAACGCTGATTTTACGGGAAAAACCTTCGTTCATCCCGGCAACGGCCTCACCAACACGCTCGACCGGCACCTGGGCACTTACGTCTGGCACGGCAAACATCATTTGGCACACATTGTAAATGCTTCAAAGAATGCTGAATTATGAATGCTGAATGGAAAGGCACAAATTTCTGTATTCATCGCTTTACCCCTGCCCTCATTCAGCATTCATAATTCAGCATTATCTCCTCATGTCTCTCCTCAAAAAAACCTCTTTCCTTCTCGGGATCGCGGCCCTCGGCTATGGTGGGTACTACGGCTACACGTACGCTTCCATCGGTGCGGGGTATGCGGCCAAGGCCACCTGCTCGTGCGTGTTCGTGTCGGGACGGTCGCTGGAATCGGTGATAGCCGAAGACCTGTACGCCGTGAAGGGCATTGCCACGTCCGAAATTGATCGGGTGAATCGCAGCGCCACCACGCGTGTGCTGGGCATCGTTTCTAAAACGGCCGTGTACCGGGAAGAGCTGGGCTGCACCCTGCTCAACGGCGTGACGGCGGAGGAACTGCGTCGGCAGCCAAAGCCCACTCAGGCAGCCACCGCGCCCGATTCGCTGGCGGTGGGCGAAACGATTCCCGCCCTGCAAAAAACGCTTGACTGGACTTTTGCCGAACCCGACCCGAAGCGAATTGTCCGCACCCGCGCCGTGTTGGTGCTGCACCGGGGCAAGATCGTAGCCGAACGTTACGCACCCGGCATCACGGCCAACACGCCGCTCACGGGTTGGTCGATGACCAAAAGTGTCACGAATGCCATGATCGGGATGCTGGTGAACGATGGCAAACTCATCGTTGAGAAACCGGCCCCAATCGCCGAATGGCAGAACGACGATCGTCGCCAGATTACGCTCGACAACCTGCTCAGAATGAGCAGTGGTTTACGTTTTGAAGAAAACTACGGCAACGTGAGCGATGCCACCAAGATGTTGTTTCTGGAAAAAGGGGCTGGGCTGTACGCCATTAAAAGCCCGTCGAAGGCTAAACCCGGCACCGAGTGGTACTACTCCAGCGGTACGACCAATATTTTGCAGGAAATCATCCGGCGGCAATTCCAGACCCACGCCGGGTACCTGACTTTTCCGCATCAACGGCTTTTTCAGAAAATCGGCATGAGCAGCGCCGTCCTCGAACCCGATGCCTCGGGCACCTACGTCGGCTCGTCCTTTCTGTTTGCAACGGCCCGTGATTGGGCCAGATTCGGCCAACTCTTCGCGCAGGACGGAGTATGGAACGGTGAACGCCTGCTCCCCGAAGGCTGGGTGAGCTACTCGGCCCGCGAAACGCCCCACTCCGCCGGGCGCTACGCGGCGCAATTTTGGGTGTACCCGCGCCAGTGGGGTTTGCCCGCCGACTCATTCATGGCCAACGGCTTCGAGGGTCAACTGGTGTTGGTAGTGCCGTCGAAACAACTGGTCATCGTCCGGTTAGGTTGCACTCCCGACGAACGGAGTTTTGACGAAAAACGGTTTTTGCAAGAAATCAATGCGGCCGTGAAATGAGGTTGAGGGTTGTCTGAACCAGGATTGGCCAGGATTTGAGGATTTTCAGGATAGATAAATCCTGATTTTAAATTTCGTCACTGATGTTACGCAAAGTGAAGCTGTCCGCCGCCGGAACTCGTCATTGCGAGCGAAGCGAAGCAATCTGCCGAAGCGGGCCAGAATACTTGATGTACCCGCTTTTCTGGAATGGTCTACGGCAGCAGATTGCTTCGCGATGCTCGCAATGACGAGTATACGGGTGCACTTTTTTGATGCTTGCGTAACATCAGTTTTAATTC
>JAJAZB010000004.1 GCA_026785975.1 Cytophagaceae bacterium
GGGGCCGGGGGTGAGGCTGCACCTATTTTTTAACATTCAACGGAACAGCCCCGGCCAGTTTCACGTCGCGCTCCACTTGGGGCAAATAGTTTATCCACGAAAACCGCAACGCGTCTTTGTGGGCGTTACCGCCGAACGTATTGCCCTCGATGTAAGGCACTTCGTGGTAGTGACTTGCCGTCAGGTCGCTCACCCGGCGCCAGTGAGCCAGGCACTTGGTTAGCAGGGCGATGGCCTCCTGCTGCTTCAACTTATTGCCCGATAGCCGGTAGGTTTGCAGGGCGACCCCGGCGCGGAGTTTGTCGGCAAAATAAAGGCTCAGGTACGCCCAGGTTTCCAGATCAGCCAGTTCACAGGCCAGCGTCGGTGACGCATTCGGGCGTAGCGGCTCCACGCGTGTCAGCACCGTTCGGCTATCCGCTTCCAGTAAATTGGCGAGGGCCAGCGGACTCACTTTACCGGCGGGAAGGAGTTTATTTTCGGACAATAAACCGGCGTAGTCTTTGATTGAAACATAAGTCGGGTCGAGCGTAGCGTGGTCGATCAACTCGTCGATGGAGATGAACGAGGAAACGTCATCGTGCAAACCGCCGGGGGACATGGGCGACAGGAATCCTTCAGAATACAGCGTGTAATCCCAGGTTGCTTTGAAAAAAGAGGCCAGCCGCAGGGGCATCTGACCCGCTGCCGCCGTAGCTTCCAGCATTGACCGGCCAAGCGTGGCCCGGCCAAGCGTGGCCCGGCTCGACTTCGGCCCGTAGCGCTGAGCAAAACTGGCTTCAAATAAGGCATCGGGCGTGGTGGGGTCGTACATCAGCCGCCCCCAGAGTTCGTAAAACAGCCACTGCTTTTCAAAGGCGTAGTCCCAGGTGCGGTGGGTGCTGGCGACGTGCGAGTAATCTTTCGCCGGAATGTACCCCTCCGAACCAACAAAATAACCGTTGACGTAAGGTTGTTTATTCTGCGCGATGTGCTGCCGGATGAAGGCGGGTTGGCCCCAGCGGAGAATGAAAAAATCTTCGTTGCGTACCATCCACTGAATCCGGTAATTGGTCGGCAGGGGGTTCCAGTAGCCGTCGTCGCGCTGGCCCGAATGCGAATCGTGGGTGAGGGCCAGCGTGGGCGTTGAGTGCCCGTGCGACCAGTTGAACTTGATTTCCACCAGCGCCGTGTCGGGTAAATTGGCGTTGTTGATGACCCGGCGCATCTCGCCCGGCTCCGACGACAGCACCGAGCGGTGAATAAACCTGACCGGGCGTTTGGCCCCTTTGATGCCCGCCACCACCGTCTGCTCGATCCAGTCTTCGCGGTCTTTGGGGGTCAGCACTGGCAGACCGGCCGGCACGGGACTGAAGTTGCTCATCCAGTCGGCTAAGGTAATACCGATACCCGCCAGATCGGGGTATTCGTCGATGACCTGCGCCACCACTTCCCGCGTGTATCGCTTCACCACCGCCGACGTGTCGTTGCGTTCCATGACCCCGTAGTTTTTGGCAAATTCGGGCGATACGGCAATGTTCCAGTTGACGAGGTACGGCTCGATGCCGCGCTCTTTCGCCATCCGAAACAGGGCCGTCCAGAACTGTTTCCAGTCGGCCATTTCCGACTCCGAAAAATTATTGGCTAAGGGGAAGTTAGTGGGTTTCACCATGAACGAAAACGGGTGTACATTCCACAACGACAGCGTGTTGAACCGGTTCTTGGCCATCATGTCGAGCAGTCTTTGCCAGTAGGCCAAGTCTTTGCAAACGTCCAGGTGTACGTCCATCGCCGGGCCGGTGCGGTAGGGCAGCCAGGGCAAATTGACTTTCAACGCCCGAACATCAAGGTGCGGACTGGCTGTTTTGGCAGTAAGCGTTTTTAGCGTCTTCCCCATCTGGAGTTGCTCCGCCACGTCCATCGCGCCGTACATGGCCCCCACCGCATCAGCGGCAGTAATCAGAATTTTACCAGCTTGATTATCAATTCGATACCCTTCTTTCCCAATCGCCGGTTTGCCTGGCCCCGACAGCACCCGGATGGCAATACCACCTGACGCTTCACCAGCGGTAAAGAATTTTTTGCCAACGGATTGACCCGACTTTTGCAAGACTTTTTCCAACTGACTTACCCCAAATCCAATGGGCCTGCTGGTTGAATCGTAGGCAATGCCAATAGGGGCAACGGCGACCCGTGGCGCGTTCATCTTTCGGGCGGACTGAGCGAAGGCATACCCCGGAAAAGCGGTAAAAATCGGGAGAAAACAGAGCCAGAAAACGGCGGAGTGGTTTTTCATAATGCGTTCAGAGGGGTTTAGCGCAGTTGATTTCCTCGGTTCATTACCACCAGTACCCAGTCCTTTTCCGGCCCGGTGGTGGGGGGCGTAAACGGATTGTTGGTTTGCCGGGTGAGCTTATCGAGTGGCTGCCGAGCACCGGTGCGCGGGTCGAACCAGAAGCCCGAAAGTTGCTTGCCCGTCAGCCCCGACAAGTCGAGGGTGATGGGGTGGCCGTCGGTGATGTAAGCCACCAGGAAGTTATTGGTTCGGTCGCGGGCTACCTGCACCCGGTCGTCAACCGTGCCTGCCGGACTGCGCAACCGGGTCGACGGTCCGTCGCCACGGTCTGGCACGAGCCGATCCACGCCCAGCGTTTCGACCAGCGTGCGGACGTGCTGCATCTGCCCGGTTCCTTCGTGGCTGAGACCGTCGTACCAGAAATGGCTGAAATGGTCCGGTTCCATCAGATCGCCCGGTTTGTCCATCTGCCAGATGCCGTTGCCGCCGTAGGTAAAGCCGCAGGCCCCAGCCAGCACAGACCACCAGGCCCGACGGCGCACGTGCCAGCCGGTAAACCGCCCGTTTTTGTAGTCGTGTTTGATGGGATGCTGCTCGTAGCAGGGTTCCGAATCGAACGTCGGCTTAGCGGGCAGCCGGGCGTAATCCTCACTGATGCGTTGATAACTGGCGTTGGCCAGCGCGTAGCCCGACTGGATCATGTTCAGATCCATCCACGATTCCCGGTGGTAAAACTCCCCCGACGAGGTAGCAGGCGGGCGGTTGGTGCCGCCCGGCGGGTGGTAGGTCAGCAGAATCCGGTTCGGGTCGCCGTTAGCGTAGGTTTCGGTCAGGCCCCGCGCCAACTGCCGGTAAACCCCGTGACGGGTGGGTCGTCGGTCGCCCCCCAGCACCCAAATCAGGTTGGTGTTGGCGCGGTAACGATTGCCTAGAAATTGACCGTAGCGGAACGCCGTTTGGCCGTGAACGTGGCGCGTTTGCAGCGTCCAGGGCAGGATATGCGCCTGAATCACGGTAAAGCGTTTGGCCACCCGGTCATCTAAATACTGCTCAGCTTCAGAC
>JAJAZB010000005.1 GCA_026785975.1 Cytophagaceae bacterium
AACCTGCCCACGCGGGGCGTTCAAACTGTCGTACGAAACCCGCACCGCAAGCACTTTATGGACTCGCACCCAACATACTATTGTACGCAACATCGAGGAACTACAATTCCCAGCAAATTAACTACTTTTGGTTCCACGAAGGCCAGTATTTTGGCTGCTTCTGCTTTCGAGGTTAAAAGAACCATTTGGTTGGCAGTTTTCCAAGTGATTGACTCAAAAAAAATAAAAAAAATGAATACCCGGCAAATTCAGCGCCTGGTGCAACGGGTTTGGGATGTGGAAGGGTATCCCGACTACTTCTTCAGCAATGACCGCCAATTGTACCGGGTTACATCGCGAGGTGAAGTAAAAATGAACCCCCGTCGCTTGAAACGGTACACGGTAGGCTACACGCTCAAAAGCCGTTTCTTTAGCCTGTCGCAATTGCGCGCCCTGCTCCGGCGACACGTGCCTACAAATCATCCAATGGGCTTTTGATAGTGCTGATTTTGTCGGCGGTCACGTGGGTGTAGCGCATCGTGGTCAGGATGCTTTCATGGCCCAGCAACTGCTGAATGTATCGAATGTCGGTGCCCGCCTCCAGCAGGTGGGTGGCGAAACTGTGCCGTAGCGTGTGGATGCTCCTCCTCGGTCTGTGTCCGCAACCTACCCCGGCCTCGTCCCCTGACGGGCCGGAATGAGTGTAGTGGTGAGTAAAGTGAGTGACTATAAAGCAGTTTCGGTCTGTCATAGGACGAGGCCGGGGTAAAGAAACGCTTCAAAAATACTATGCTAAACAGACTAAAAAAGCCATTTCCAGCGAACTGATCTATTGTTTAGCCTAAAAGAATCACCGAACCATTGTTTAGCTAAGAATCAGATAATTTTGATTCCGCGAATTCCTGGCAGCACCGGTTGTTCCAATGTCTGAAGCATCAGTTTGTACGGTCAGGACTTGGAATAGGCCATAAAATCCAGTCTTTCAACCGGCCTTTTGTCCTTTCGTTGAGCCAAAGGTGTAAGAAATATTTTTACCCCACACCGGGAAAAATACCCTTTTTTCAACCAAATCTTTTTTCTACTTTTGCGGCCCAAAAATCAAGAAAGCCAACCCCATCCAGGGTTGGCCTTCTTGATAATTAGCAAGTATTCAGGATTTTACATCTCATACGCCCTGCCTAAATCCTCAAACCGGATTTCATACCTCTCCCTACGGAATGGGTCGTTGCCGGGTAAGATTGTCGTCAATGACCGTGAAGAGGTTTCTACTGCCCTGGTCGGTGTCCTCACCGACCAGAACGGCTGAACCAAGTGGCTGGTGAGGACACCAGCCACAGCAGCAGTGCTGGGGGACTATTACACGGGAGCCGACCTTATCCTGACTACCGTAGACTAAAGCAAAGAAACCCGACAATTTAAAATCCCAGTCGCGCCGGTAAATCCCAGACCTTCTTATTTTTACCTGAAAAGGAAAACCAATCGTCGGTTTCCTTTACCAACCCACCACCCTAACTCACCGCAACGGCTCCCTCCCCCGTGAAGGCTGCGCTCCTCTTTCTGTTCTGCCTGCTGGCCGGGTTGGCCCCGGCGCAGCCGCCTGCCCTACCCTACCGGGTTCGGCACCTGACGATTCAGGACGGCCTACCCCAGGGCACGGTGTATTTATGCACCAGGACGCCAGCGGCTTCGTCTGGCTGGGTACCACGGATGGCATTGCCCGCTACGACGGGCGCAACTGGCGGACGTTTTATTCCTCCGTTACGGGGCATTCCATCAATACGTTGGGCATCGTGGAAGCGCCCAACGGCGATTTGTGGGTCGGCTCCGAGAAGGGCCTGAAGCGCTACGTACTCGCACGGGGCACCTTTGAAGATGCCACCTACCTGCCCGTGGAAGACACCGTTTTTCCCTTCCACATCGCCGGGGATACGCTCTGGGTACTTACGGAACAGCAAGGGTTGATGTCGATCAACCGGAAAACGCACCAGGGCCAGCGGCACCACCCGCCCGGTATTCCCAATTATTTCCGTCGCTTCACGTACTCGCACAACCGGCTGCTCGGCCTCGATCAACGCGGCTGCATTTGGATGGATCTGGAAGAAAAAGGCGTTGTGTGCTACGATCCCGCCCGGCGGAAGAATTCGTTTTGGTTTTCGCAAAAATCAGACAATCAGTTTGGCCAACCACTTTCGATCACGGCCCTTCGCACTTGGAATAACCTGGGTTTTCAAGGCTATTTGCTCAAAGATGCCAGCACGGCTGAACTCCTGGCGGGCATCCGGGCGGTGCTGGCCGGGCGTACCTGCTTCGATCCACATCTGGACGCCCAGAACGCGCCACCAAACGACCCGTTCGGCGATGATTTCGCCCGCCGCGCCAACCTGACCTTTCGCGAGGTAGAGATCATCCGCCTCGTGCGTGAGGGGTTGAACAATGAGCAAATTGCTGAGCGACTGAGTCTAAGCGTGTTCACCGTAAAAACCCACCGCAAAAACATTCACTTCAAACTGAACGTCAGCAACGTGGCTGAACTGGTGCGGTTTGCCGGTAAATACGGAATTTGAACGAAGGCCAATAAGCCTCACTTCTTTTTTAGTGCGGATTAGGCAATCCGCTTTACAAACTCTTCAAATACGCTAACGTCTCCGGAACCTGCTGGTCGGGCTGGGGGCTTTCATCTTCGATGTAATAATATTTGATGGCACTCTTCCGGGCGGCTTTCAGAATGGCGGGAATGTCGAGTTGGCCCGTACCCAGCACCACGTCGTTTTCCTGGGGTGTACCGCCTGACAGGTTACCTTCCACCCCTTTTTTCAAATCCTTCATGTGCATGAGTTTGAACCGCTGGGGGTACTTGTTGATTAAGGCGGCGGGGTCCTGTCCGGGGAAAAACGTCCAGAGAATATCAATTTCGAACGAAACGTAGTTGGGGTCGGTATTTTTGACGATGTAGTCGAAGAGCGTACCGTCTTCGTGCTTCTCAAACTCGTAGCCGTGGTTGTGGTAGCAAAACGTCAACCCGGCTTCTTTGAACTGCTTGCCGGCGCGGTTGAAATCAGCAACGGCTTTCTGGGCGGTAGCGAGGTCGAAAGCACCTTTGTGCGGAATCCAGGCGGTCATGATAAATTCCGCGCCCAGAATCTTCGCTTTCTCGATGACCTCGGCGGTTTTGGCGGCATCGGCCAGGGCGTCATACCCGGCCCCGGTGCTCGTGCAACGAATGCCCCGGGCGTCGAGCATGGCCCGGAATTCAGGGGTCGTTACGCCACGGGGCGCACCACCTTCGATGTTGGTAAAGCCCATCGCCTTGATTTTGTCGAGGGTGCCGGGTACGTCTTTGGCCATGGATACGCGGAAGGTGTACGTCTGAACGCCGGGCATTTCCTTGAGCAATTTACCGAACTTCTGGCCGTAGCTGGTGCCGGAAACTCCGCTCAAAAGCAGAGCGAGCAATAGGAAATTCTTCATGATTTAACGTGGTTTAGGTTGGTTGCAAGGTCGGACTATTTTTTCAAAACGGCCCACTCTCATTTTGTTAAACAGAATACTATTTCTTCAAACTCTTCAAATACGCCAGGCTCTGCGGCACCTGCACCTGAATGCTGGGGCTTTCGTCTTCGATGTAATAATGCGCAACTCCGGCCTTCTGCGCGGCTCTCAGGATCGCGGGCAGGTCAAGTTGCCCGGTGCCGAGCGCCACGTCGTTGGTGGGTGGAGTACCGCCCGATAAATTGCCCGCTACGCCTTTGCGCAGGTCTTTGAGGTGCATGAGTTTAAAGCGATTGGGATACTTGTTGAGCAGGGCGGCAGGGTCCTGGCCGGGGAAGAACGCCCAGAGCACGTCCAGTTCAAAACTCACGTAATTCGGGTCGGTGTTGTTGACGATGTAGTCGAAGAGCGTACCGTTTTCGTGCTTCTCAAACTCGAAACCGTGGTTGTGGTAGCAGAACGTTAACCCCGCTTCCTTGAGTGCTTTACCGAATTGGTTGAAATCCTGTACGGTTTTCTGGGCCATTTCGGGCGTAAACGTTCCGGTGTGCGGAATCCAGGCAACCCGGACGAACGAAGCCCCGAGCGTTTTGGCATTTTGAGTTACCTCGGCCATTTTATTTTGCAAATCGGGGTAGCCTACGCCAAACGATGAACAGTTCATGCCCCGTTCGTCGAGCAGTTTGCGCAAGTCCACCGCCGTTTTGCCGAACAGATTTGAAAATTCCATGTCAGTAATCCCCAACGCCTTGATGGTGTCGAGCGTGGCCGCGACGTCTTTCTGGAAACTGTTGCGGTAGGTGTAGGACACCATGCCGGGTACCTGGGGGAAAAGGGCGGTGCCTTTCTGGGCAAAAGCCGGACTCAGGCCGAGCAGGCCAAACGTCAGGAGAATCCATTTTTTCATCGTTGGGTTTTTAACTGCGAAAGGCGCAAAACGCATCAATTCTACTTTCATCGGTGAGTTTTTATCCGGCTAAACGTCAACTTAGGCAGAACTGCGGGCCAGTTGAGGACAAGATTATTGACAAAAAAGTTTGTCGGATTGAGGAACAGGAATCATAGTCAAAAACCAGCGATCGGTCGGGGAAATCAGGCCATCAGTCGATTGCCGGGGGCACTGTCGCCGTTGGGAGCTAAACTTGTAGACATTATAACCTGCTGTTTATCAATCAGTAGCTTCCAATAAGATTTTTAACTCCTGCATGATGCATCCTTTTCTATCTATTCGCTCGTTCCTTCGTCCGGCACTGCTGGGCTTAGTAGCCATGAGCCTGTTTTCGTACGCCCCGAGGCCAGTGAGCGCCCCGACGGATGAACCACCCGAAGCAAATCGTTTTACAAAAACGGTGCTGGCCGAAACACTCGGTGAACCGATGGAAATGACCTTCCTTCCCGATGGTCGGATTCTGTTTATTGAACGAAAGGGCGCACTGAAAGCCTGGTATCAAACAGGTATCGGTGTTGGCGACGATTCCGGTCAGTATTAAATACACCGCCAAAGATGGCAGGCAGACGGAGGCCGAAGACGGCCTGATTGGCCTCGTGGCCGACCCCAATTTTAACCAAAACCATTGGCTGTACCTGTATTATTCGCTGGTGGGTGATGAGGCCAAAAACGTCCTGGTGCGTTACGAACTTCGGAGCGATGAGTTGGTGATGGATTCCAAAAAAGTCTTGTTAGACGTAGCGACTCAGCGCGAGCAGTGCTGCCATACGGGCGGTGGGATGGCGTTTGACAAGGCGGGCAACCTCCTCCTCTCGACCGGCGACAACACGTCACCCCGCGATACGCCGTTCAATCCCATCGACGAGCGACCCGAGCGAGCACCCTGGGATGCCCAGAAATCATCGGGGAATACAAATGATTTACGGGGGAAAATTATTCGCATTCACCCCGAAGCTGACGGCACGGCGGGGAATGAACCGCCAGTGGTCGCCTTTGATATTTTGAAGGGAAACAAACCCTTCTTTTTCCGTGAAAAACCCATTGAGTATGCGGTAAAAGTGACGGACAAGGAAGACGGAAGTCTGGCAACGGGGAAGATTATCCCGGCTCAGGTGGCGGTGAGCATCGACTACCTGCCCGAAGGCTTTGACCCCATCGAAGTGGCGCAAAATCACCCAGGCACCGAAACCGTAGCCCGCTTCGCGACGGGTCAGCGCCTCATTGGCCTGAGTGACTGCAAATCCTGTCACCTGGTTGATAAAAAGTCGGTTGGGCCGGGTTGCACCGACGTGGCTAAAAAGTACAAAGACGAAGCCGCCGCCGTCGACCGATTGGCAAAGAAAATAATCGCCGGGGGCGGGGGCGTGTGGGGCGCACTCGATGAGCGCTCACCCGCAACTGACCAACTCCGACGCATCCGCGATGGTCAATTATATTCTGAGTCTGGACGAAAAACCGCTGGCCGCTAAGTCCTATCCGGTGAAGGGTAGTTATTCGCCGAAAATACCGGAAGGCGAAAACGGGAAAGGTGGGTTTGCCCTGCGAGCCACCTACACCGACCGGGGAACGAAACTGATGCGCCCCGTAGCGTCGGAACGTATCATTTTCCTGCGCAGTCCGGAGCTTTCGCCCGAAACCGCCGACCAGAAAAAAAGGCACTCAGTTCACGACAACGCCCGGTAAATCCTTTCTCGTAGTTGGGCATGACTCCTACGTCGGGTACAATCGCCTCGATTTAACCGACATCACCCAGTTGGAATTCCTGGTGCAGGCCACCAGTCGGGTTGGGGCCATCGGCGGTACCATAGAAGTACACCTGCACTCGCCCACGGGGCCGCTGGTTGGGCAAACACCGCTGGTCACCGTCCGAAATCCGACGTTCCCCGCTCCGCCTGCGGCCCCACAACCCGCCACTGCGTCGGCACCCACCGGTACACCGGCAGCACCCACCGCACCACCCAATATGAACGCCGCGATGCGCCGAATGGCACAGTCGGTGAAGGCGAACGTAGCCTCGACCGCAGGCACACACGACGTATTTTTCGTTTTCAAAAACCCGACGGCTGGCTCGGACCAAGTACTAATGCAGGTCGTTAGCAGTCAGTTTCTGAGTGCTGGGTCAGCGAATGCCGGTGAAGCCAGTAAACAATAACCTTTTCTAAATAATGCTCAAATGACTAACCGTAGAGATTTTCTGAGAAATGCCGGGGCCTTAGCCGTAGGTGGGCTGGTTCTGCCCCAGTTCGTTGAGGCAAACGACTTGTTTGGTGCGGCCATCCGGCCCATCGGCATTCAGCTATTCACGTTGTTCCGGCTCATGAACGAAGACCCCAAAGGCACGCTCGAAGAAGTGGCCGCCGTCGGGTACAAAGAAATCGAGTCGGCATTTAGCACGCGGGAAGGGTATTACGGGTTTAAACCCAAAGAATTTAAAGCGCTGGTCGAAGGGTTGGGCATGACCTGGCGCGCGCACCACGAGGGCGGGGCACCCTTCCGGCCCCGGCCCCAGGCAACGGCTCCCGGCGCACCGCCCAGTGTGGGAGGAGCACCCCCCGCCGTAGGCCAGGCACCCGCTGGAGGAAATCAGCGCCCGTGAATATGCCGCCCCGGCTCAACCTGCGCGACAATTATCAGCAACTTGTGGATGAGGCGGCGGAGGCGGGTTTGACCTACCTCGTCTGCGCGAGTACGCCCGTTGCCACGCTCGACGAGATTAGTAAATCCATTGAGGTATTCCAGAAAACCGGCGAGGCCTGCAAAAAAGCCAAAATTGGTTTTGCCTACCACAACCACGCGACGGAGTTTGACGCCGTGGAAGGTGGAAAACCCCCGTACGAACTGATTTTATCTCAAACCGACAAAGACCTGGTGACAATGGAACTGGACCTGGCCTGGGCGACAAAAGCGGGCAAAGATCCGGTGGAGTTGTTCAAGCAGCATCCGGGGCGTTTTCCGCTCTGGCACGTCAAAGACATCAAACAAGATTTGAAAACGCTCACCGAAGTCGGCAATGGGGTGGTTGATTTCAAGCACGCGTTCGCGGCGGCCCAAACGGCGGGGTTGAAGTACTTCTTTGTGGAACAGGATATGGCGCCCGAACCCATCGGGAACATCACGACGAGCTACCAGAATTTGTCAAAACTGCTTTCGTAGGACTTTGTGGGAAATGGGAGGGAAGCAATTCTCTCCCATTTTTAATAGAAACTGTTTAGGGATTGGGGAAATGAACGTTTTGTCATCCTGACGTAGGCGGACGCCGCGCGGAAGGATGACAAAAACAGGTTGAAAAGCAACTCTTGATTTAAAAATCAAAACCCTAAGAAGCTGTTTGAGTTAAAAATTATTTGAAACGAGAAAGCCGCCAAATGGGGTTAGGTTGTGTGCAACAACCCCACTCTACCCGAGTATTTTTATAAAATGTTGATTATAAGCCAATTGAATAATAGCCCATCGAATAAATGAATCTATACAATTCTGCCAAAATCGAATGAAATCTTCCTTAGGCTGTTTGAGTCCACTGCGTATGATGTCAAGTCCTTTTCTGAAA
>JAJAZB010000006.1 GCA_026785975.1 Cytophagaceae bacterium
ATCTTTCTACGCAAGGTTGTACGCGTTGCCGCCCGTGGAAAAGCCCTGATTTTAGCCTTCCAACCCGTTTATTTGGCCTTTAATCGAAAACAAATCGGTATCTTCGTAAGCTAAAATCTACTTTTGATCCAACAAAAACCTTAACAAAACAAGCATCGAATGAAAACCCAAAAATTACTGGCCGCTGCGGTGGCTGTACTGCTTTCGGCAGGCGCGTTTGCCCAAACTGCGGACGAAATCATCGACAAATATGTGGCTGCACGGGGCGGGGCCGACAAATTGAAGGGCATTCAAACGCTCGTAATGGAAAATTCCATGTCGGTGCAGGGGCAGGAAATTCCCATGACGCAGACCATCGTCAATGGCAAAGGCTTCCGTCAGGATGTGAATATTATGGGCAATGCAATGGTGACGGTCATTGAAGGCGAAACCGGGTGGAACATTCTCCCGGCCATGATGGGCGGTACCGGCGAGCCGCAGGACGTGCCCGCCGAGATGCTCAAAGGGCAAAGCGCCAGCCTCGACCCCGCCGGTGCATTATTTGATTACAAAACAAAAGGCTCGAACGTCGAACTGGCTGGTACCGAAAAGGTCGGTGGCAAAGACGCTTTCCACCTGAAAATGACCAATAAAAACGGCACCATTTCCGAACACTGGATTGACACGAATACCTTCCTGGAAAGCAAGTCGAAGAGCACGGTCAAGGCCCAGGGTCAGGAGATTGTTCAGGAAATCACGTATTCGGATTACAAGGACGTGGAGGGTATCAAATTCCCGCACACGATGGAAACCGAAAACCCCATGGCTGGTCCCATGGTGATCACCATGAGCAAAGTCACGCTGAACGGTAAAATAGACGACAATATTTTCAAGAAACCGGCGAAGTAATAAGCCGGTTGGTATGAAATTTGTAAAAAGCCGTCCCGAGTACCGGGACGGCTTTTTTTATAACAGGCAGCAAGTTAATGCCCGGTCTGGCCGTTACTTTGACGACAATTTCCCCTCTCTCATGCGTAAAATTCTGTTTCTATTCATGCTGGGCATCCTGCTGGTCAGTTTGCGGGCAACAGCCCAAAACTTCCTCGGTATTTCAACGGGTACGGCCTCGGGCACCCACGGCTTGTACCTCAATCCGGCCTCCATTGCCGATTCCCGGCACAAAGTATATTTCAACGTGGGTACGGTCGGCCTGCACGTCAACAACAACTACGCCCGCTGGAATGCCCCCTTTTCGGTGTTCAACGCCGTGTTGGGCAACGTGCCGACGGATTGGAAAAATACGGATGGCAGCACCAATTTTCAACCGATAAATTTTAAAGAAATCCTGGATGGGAAACCCAAAAATGGCAGTATTGGGGTCGAGGTACGCGGGCCGTCGGTAATGTTGACGCTGACTGACCACACTGCCGTGGCACTGACGACGCGCCTACGGGCGGCCGGGCAGGTGACGGGGGCCAATCAGGAACTGTTATCGCTGTTTCGGGCGGGTTTCAACGCCTCCAACCTTTGGAATGTCACCAACGTCGATAATCGGTTTAATGTCAACGCCAACGTGTACGGTGAAATTGGTGCTTCGCTGGCGCAGGTACTGACGCCGCTCGACACCCGGCATTTTTTGAAAGTAGGCGCGACGGCCAAATATTTATCGGGTTTTTATAGTGGGCATTTCCAGAACCGGGGCCTCAATTATCGGGTTACGCCCAGCCCTACCAACCCCAGTCAGGGTATTTTATTGGTCGAAAAAATCGACGCTGAATTTGGGTACTCCACCCAGACATCGCTCGATGGCGGCTTTTCGTTGAGCAAGTTCCTGGGCAGTAAAATCCCCGGCCACGGCTGGGGTTTCGATGCCGGGCTGGTTTACGAATTTCGCCCCTTGATTGATGAATACCGCGCACCGGGTGGCGGGGATGACGTGGAGGAGGACAAGTACCGGTTTCGGATTGGGCTGGCCCTGCTCGACATGGGACGCATTTATTACAGCGACCCGACCAACGTGCGCGGCTACACGGTACAGCGCACCAATAAACAGTTTACGGAGCAGGATTTCAACGAAGTGAGTGGGAGCGACGAGTTGGTGAGCGTGTTGGAAAAAAAGCTGGGTTTGAAGCCTTCCGAAGCCAAAACTTCCTTCAATTCGGGCTTGCCCACGGCGCTGAGCCTGAACCTCGACTGGCGATTGGGGAATGAATTTTACGTCAACGTGGCCTACCTCAAAGACCTCCACGCGCCGGGCGATATTGCCATGCGTCAACCGACTGTTTTTGCAATCACGCCCCGGTTGAGTGCGGCGGGTTTTCTCGAATTATCCCTGCCGCTGGTGTGGATCAACGATGCCTTTGCGCCGGGAATGGCCCTGCGGCTGGGGCCGGTTTTTGCGGGTACCGACAATCTACTGGGCGTACTCGGCTCCGTCAAAACCCTCGCGCCGCAGGGCACCGATGTGTACGTAGGGCTGGCTGTACCGATTTTGCGGAATAATAAGAAGCGGTAGAAGATGTCTGAAAATGACGTCGGCGTACCCCCCACCCCCTGAAGGGGGCTTTCCTGCCTGGAACTTTCGGCTACGAAAAGCCCCCTTCAGGG
>JAJAZB010000007.1 GCA_026785975.1 Cytophagaceae bacterium
GCAACATCCGTTGGGGCAACATCCGTTGGGGCAACATCCGTTGGGGGAGCGGTGATCGAGTTGTTTTTGCTCCATCCCGTTGCCCCGACCCCGATTATTGGGCTGGCTATGCAGGCGCAACAATCCTGCACGTGGTCGTGCCTGATTGGAAACCGAAAACGCTGGAAACCGGGCGAGGTGCTCCGTTTAACGCTGACCGTTGCGGAATCATCCACAAAATACATTCTGAATGCTACGTTAGTGGACCAGGAAAAATCACTCGTACATTTTTCCTGGAATCCGGTTTCGCCCCAGGCTCCAAATCTTGTTTGCACGTTTGCCGACATCCTCCAAGCCGCCGGACAGATTCCGCTCCCTCCCTACCTGAAGCGCAACGCCACCGACGCCGACCGCCAAACCTACCAAACCGTTTATTCACAAAAAGAAGGAGCCGTTGCCGCGCCCACCGCCGGGCTGCACCTGACCGACCAACTCCTGGACACGTTGCGGCAACGGGGTTTTGGGCAGGAATACCTGACGCTGCACGTGGGCGCGGGGACGTTTCAGCCCGTAAAAACTGAAAACGCCCTCGACCACCCCATGCACGGGGAGCAGGTGGTTTTTACCCGGAAAAATATAGAAAACTTCAGGCAGAACATTGGCCGGATCATTCCCGTCGGAACTACGTCGCTGCGGGCCATGGAAAGTCTGTACTGGCTGGGCGTACAGTGCGGGCGGTGGGCGGAACACCCTGGGGAGCGCGCCGCGCCGATTCATAATTTTAGGATTAGCCAATTTGAACCTTACCAAACCGGAACGCTATCTTTGCCCGCCCCCGAAGTGGCGTTGGCCGCCGTTCTGCGGCAAATGGAACTGGAAAACGTGTTGGAAATCGTGGGCGAAACCCACATCATGATTGTTCCCGGTTATCAATTCCGACTCTGTACCGGCCTGATTACCAACTTCCACCAACCCGGCTCCACGCTTCTGCTGCTGATCGCCGCCTTGCTGGGTCAGCCGCATTGGCGGCAGGTTTACAACGAGGCACTAACCCAAAATTACCGATTCCTGAGTTACGGCGACGCGTCGCTGTTGCTGCCCTAACCCAACCCGTACGAAATGCGACTTGACAAAAATCCTTTCCGATGCATCGCCCTTTGGGTGATTTTTGCCGCCATTTTATTGCCGTTTCTGCTGCTTTCGGCGTTTGTTTACCCCGTCACCGACGATTATTGCTGGGCCGAATCGTTCCGAATGCGGGGATTTTGGGGAAGTCAGGATTTCTTTCGGATGTACTGGTCGGGTCGCTACACCGGCAACCTGATTATGACGGCCAATCCCCTGGCGTTTGGCTGGTGGGGCGGGCACCGGATCATCCCCGTGCTTATTTTCCTGGCCTACGCGGGTTCAGCGTACCTTTTTTTCCGGGAATTGACGCAGCAACAGCTTTCCCGTTGGACGTGCTGGGCGTTATCGGCGTTGTTTTTGTTTGTTTTTCTGGCTCAGCATCCGTTTGTTCCAGCTTCATTTTACTGGCACAGCGGGCATCCTTACGCCATCGCCGACATCGCTTCGCTACTGCTGGTGGTTAGTTTTATTCGCTACGAAACCCGCGTGGGCACTTCCAAACGGGTACATTTCGTCCTGACCTGCCTGTTAATTGCCTTCATCATTGGCTCCAACGAGGTGCCGCTCGTCGTGCTGATTCTGCTGCTGGGCGCCTTGGTTTTTTTTTCACTCCTCGCCCAACGACGCCTGCGGTGGGACTACGTGGCTTTTTTTGTGGTGGGTGCCATTGGCGCTTATTTCGAGTTGTCGGCGGCGGGCAATCAGGCCCGGGCCAACTCCGGTCTTTTTGACAGCTACCGGCGCAGCGATTTAATCTACACGCTAATCCACGTGCCGCTCGCGGCGTTCAACTCGCTCCTGAAATACTTTCCCCTAGTGCTGGTGGCCTCGTTGTTGCTGCTGCCGCTGGCGGTTCGGTTGGTACACCGGGCTACCAACGCACCCGCCCTCCGTCGCTTCCTGGGTGTTGCGCCGGGGTACGCGTTGCTAACCGTCGTCGGGGCTTACGGAATCGGGTACGTACCCACGTTTTGGGCCATTGGCCTTGCGCCCGCCCCGCTTCCGATGAGCATTATTTATTTCTGGCTCATCATCGGTTGGTTCTGGCTGACCTTCGTGTTGGTGTTCTGGTGGGAACGCCGCCATCCCGGCGCACTCGATATCAAGTTTTCACAGCCCTTTACGACGGTGTTGGTTATGTACCTGGGCCTGAATTTTCTGGGTTCGTTCAATTTTCGCTCGGCCTACTCCGACCTGCTGACCGGCCGGGCCTACCGATTTGACCAGGAAATGAAGGCTCGGTTGGCGCTCGTCCGCAGTACTCCCGGCGACGTGATTACGGTGCCGGTTTTGCGCAATGTACCCGTGACGATTGTGCCGCCCGTGCCGGGTTTTCGCGATTTGGTCTTTAGCCACCCCGACGACGATAACACCTGCGCGTCGGGATATTTTGGCAAAAAAGCGATCAACTACAAATAACGTGGTCACCCAGAAACTGCCCAAATCCGTCATTGCGAGGAGGAACGACGAAGCAATCTGCCGCCGAAGCCAAGCCAGAAAAGCGGGTACACCCATGATTCTGGCCCACGCCAACAGATTGCTTCGCTACGCTCGCAATGACGGCACCCGGCGAGGAACCGCTAATAACCTAATCACTCAGTAACGACTGTTTACGCATGAACTCTGATTTTTTCGATGAACTCCGCTGGCGGGGTATGTTGCACGACGTGACGCCCGGCGCGGAGGAGCAACTCCGGCGTGAGGTCACCGCCGCTTACATCGGTTTCGACCCCACGGCGGCCTCCCTGCACATTGGCAACCTGGCGACGATCATGCTGCTGGTGCATTGGCAGCGGGCGGGCCACAAACCCGTGGCGTTGGTGGGCGGGGCCACGGGGATGATCGGCGATCCGTCGGGGAAGAACGCTGAACGGGAGTTTTTGTCGGAAGAAACCTTGCGTCACAATCAGGAAGGCATTCGGAGCCAGTTGGCAAAATTCCTGGATTTCAACGCTGGGGAAAATGGCGCCGAAATCGTCAATAATTACGATTGGTTCAAGGAGTTTAGTTTTCTTGGTTTTTTACGGGAAGTCGGTAAATTCCTGACGGTCAATTACATGATGTCGAAAGACTCGGTAAAAAGGCGTCTCGAAACGGGGCTTTCCTTCACCGAGTTTTCGTACCAGTTGTTACAGGGCTACGACTTCTACTGGTTGTACAAAAACAAGGGCATTCGGATGCAAATGGGTGGCTCCGACCAGTGGGGCAACATCACGACGGGTACCGAACTCATCCGGCGCCTGGAAGGCCGGGGCGAAGAAGAAAGCCCTAAAGCGTTCGCCCTGACGACGCCACTGGTCACTAAAGCCGACGGCAGCAAGTTTGGCAAAAGCGAAAGCGGCAACGTGTGGCTCGATCCGGCGCTGACCAGTCCGTACCAGTTTTACCAATTCTGGCTCAACGCCACCGACGCCGACTGCCCGCGTTTGTTGCGGGTATTCACGCTGTTTTCAAAAGAAGACGTTAAAAAATTAGAAGCCGATCACGCCGCCGCGCCGCACTTGCGCCTGATGCAAAAGGCGCTCGCTCAGGAGGTAACCACGCGGGTACACGCCGCCGCCGATTATGAAATGGCGGTGAAAGCCAGTGACGTCTTGTTCGGAAAAGGTACCCTCGAAACCCTGCAATCCTTCGACGCCTCGACCTTTGAAAGTCTGTTTGAAGGCGTTCCGCAAACCAGCCTGACGCCCGCAGAATTAGAAAGCTGCGCCAACGTGACCGATTTTCTGGCGTTGGCTCAGGTGTACCC
>JAJAZB010000008.1 GCA_026785975.1 Cytophagaceae bacterium
CTTCACTTCTTTATCACCGTCGGCGGTGGAGCCGTTGTCCTGGCCATTTCCGCCCGGTTGGCCCTGCCCGTCGGGGCTGGCACCGGTGGTGTTGGTGGCGTTGTACATTTCGGTCGAGGCGGCGGTCCAGGCGGTGTTGAGGGCTTCGAGGGCCGAGTCGATGGCGGCTACGTCGCGGCTGGCGTGGGCCGTTCGCAACGTTTCGAGGGCGCTTTCGATGGCCGACTTGTTGCCCGCCGATAGCTTGTCGCCGTACTCTTTCAATTGCTTTTCCGTTTGGAAAATCATCGAGTCGGCCTGGTTGACTTTCTCCACTTTTTCCTTCTCGGCTTTGTCGGAAGTTTCGTTGGCCTTCGCTTCCTGGCGCATCCGCTCGATTTCGGCATCGCTCAAACCGCTCGACGCTTCAATCCGGATTTTCTGCTCTTTGCCCGTACCGCGATCTTTCGCCGATACGTGCAGAATCCCGTTGGCGTCGATGTCGAAGGTTACTTCGATTTGCGGAATACCACGCGGCGAGGGCGGAATACCGTCGAGGTGGAATCGGCCAATGGTTCGGTTCAAACCGGCCATCGGGCGCTCGCCCTGCAGGACGTGAATCTCAACTGAAGGCTGGCTATCCGAAGCGGTCGAAAACGTCTCTGATTTCTTGGTCGGAATTGTCGTGTTCGACTCGATCAGGCGCGTCATCACGCCGCCCATCGTTTCGATACCCAGCGAAAGCGGGGTCACGTCGAGCAGCAGCACGTCTTTGACTTCGCCCGTCAGAACACCGCCCTGAATCGCGGCACCAATGGCAACGACTTCATCCGGGTTAACCCCTTTCGAAGGCTTTTTGCCAAAGAACTTTTCAACTTCATCCACGATGCGCGGAATCCGGGTGGAGCCACCCACCAGAATCACCTCGTCGATGTCGGCGTTGGTGTAGCTGGCATTTTTCATGGCGCGACGGCAAGGCTCCAGCGTTCGCTGAATCAGGCTATCGGCCAGTTGCTCGAATTTCGACCGCGTCAACGACCGCACCAGGTGCTTGGGAATCCCATCGACCGGCATGATGTACGGCAAATTGATTTCCGTTTGCGTCGAGGATGATAATTCAATTTTGGCTTTTTCAGCGGCTTCTTTCAGGCGTTGGAGCGCCATCGGGTCACGGCGGAGGTCGATGCCTTCGTCGTTTTTAAACTCGTCGGCGAGCCAGTTGATAATCACCTGGTCGAAGTCATCACCACCCAAGTGGGTATCGCCATCGGTTGATTTCACTTCAAAAACGCCATCGCCGAGTTCCAGAATCGAAACGTCGAAGGTACCGCCACCTAAGTCGAAGACGGCGATCTTCATGTCTTTGTGCGTCTTGTCGAGGCCGTAAGCCAATGCCGCCGCCGTCGGCTCGTTGATGATCCGCTTCACGTCGAGGCCCGCAATCTGCCCGGCTTCTTTGGTTGCCTGGCGTTCGGCATCGTTGAAGTACGCCGGAACCGTGATCACGGCCTCAGTTACGGTTTGCCCGAGGTAATCTTCGGCGGTTTGCTTCATCTTGGTCAGAATCTGCGCCGAAATTTCCTGGGGTGTGTAAAGCCGGTCGCCAATGCGTACGCGGGGCGTGTCGTTGGGGCCTTGCTCAACCGTATACGGAATGGTTTTTAGTTCGCTGCCCACGTCCGCGTAGCGCTTACCCATGAAGCGTTTGATGGACGAGACGGTATTTTTGGGGTTAGTGATGGCCTGACGCTTGGCGGGATCGCCCACTTTGCGCTCGCCATTGCCGTTGTCCATAAACGCCACAATCGAGGGCGTCGTCCGGCGGCCTTCCGAGTTTGCAATGACGACAGGCTCGTTCCCTTCCATCACCGCGACGCAAGAGTTGGTCGTTCCCAAGTCAATACCAATAATTTTTCCCATGATATATTTTGTGTGTTTAAGGTTTTTCTCTGTTTGCAAGGTTAGTAACCAAACCAATGCCACAGAGTCAAAAAGCCGTTTTTCTGTCAATGTGGCAGAAAAAACGCGAAAAAGGCAGGGTTTATGGCCCCGCCTTTTTCGCGAAATAAGTTTTGTCACGGTACCGATTACTTCCCAAATAGCCCACCCAGCAAGCCGCCTAAACCACCCGATTGCTGGTTGCCGGGGGTTTTGTCACTACCGCCAAATAAGGAACCACCCATCCGCATCAGGTCGTTCATATCGAGTTTGCCATCGGCCATGGCCGCCCCGACCTGGTTAAAATTAATGCCACTCGATGCCGCCTGCTCCCGTTGTTGACCACCCAGGAGGCTACCCATCATGCCGTTCAGGTCGACGGAGGAATCGTTGGGATCGTTGGTTTTGTTAATCAGAGAACTCAACACGCCGGGCAGCACCGAGGCCACGATGCCACTGGCGGCGGGGCTGTTGATGCCAAATTTCGACATCAGACTACCGATCGCATTTTGGGCAATACCTCCGACAATGGGATTATTCATCAAACTACCACCCTGACCCGCCCGGCCCGTGAGCAAGCCCATCAATCCACTGAGGTTCCCACTTTGGGCTTGATTTTGCAATCCGCCCATGATGGATTGGGTCACCGTTTGGATGGCCTCCTCGTTGTGCTCGTTGGGAATAGCCGGATTTTGCACGATGGCTTCCTGAGAATGGCCTTTAACGAGGTTCATGAGTTGTTCTAACATGAGAATGGAGCGTTTAGGATTTGTTTAGGCCGCAAGTTTGTTGGGTTTTATACGAATATCAAGTGCCAGACAAGAAAGTATTGACGGAGGTAACCTATTTTTAGACGCAAAAACGCCCAAGTATATGTCTGAAACCAAAGAAATTAAGTCCAATAATTTCTCCTTGAAAGAAACTGTCGAACCCTTGCTGGTGGATTTGTACTATCCCAGTGAATCCGACGAACCGATTGAGTTTGTTGAACTCAATTTGCCGCCCGAAGCCGAGCCACTCAACGAGCGCAGTGCGGGGGAGTTTCTGGCGCAAAAATCCAGGCGGCAGGTGGATGAATTGGAAGTCGAGGAGTTCTTTGCGCCCGTGGTTGACGTAGAGGAGTGGTTTACGGACGAGGAACGCCAGGCTGCCGAGCGCTTTACCCAAGTCCGGGAAATTCTCCAACAGCACCTGAAGGATTTCAAAGTATTCAAAATCGGCTACAACGAGCGGGATTTATACCTGCTCGGTCTGACGCCCGAGGGCCAGCGGGTTGGGTTGAAGACCAAAGTGACGGAGACGGATTGATAACAATTCAAATGCGTGGTAGCTCCGTAGCGTAGGGTTTAAATGTATTGGTTCACGAGGGTATACAC
>JAJAZB010000009.1 GCA_026785975.1 Cytophagaceae bacterium
GGTTTTATAGAAATTACGAATGGTTTCGGGTTTGAAACTTTTCAGAAGTTCTTCCGTGCCGATGACGTTGCGCTTGCCGTACTGCGAGCCGTTCATGATGATGGGAAAATACTTGTCGCGCAGCCGCTGTTGCGCCCCTTTACCGCCCCGAAGTTCTTCCAGAATCACACCGCGCTCCTTGTTGATTTCCTCTTCGTCCATCAGCAGGTTGTGCGACCAGTCCTCGAGTATGTCGAAGGCCCGGCGAAATACCGCCGCTGAGTCGGTGGGCACGGGCAGCATGTACACCGTTTGGTCGAAACTGGTATAGGCATTCAGGTCTGCGCCGAATTTAATGCCGTTTTTTTGGAGAAAACTGACCAGTTCGTTCTTGGGGAAATTCTTGGTGCCGTTGAAGGCCATGTGCTCGGTGAAGTGCGCCAGGCCGTTTTCGGGATCTTCTTCCAATACAGAGCCTACCCGCACGGCCAGCATAAGTTGGGCGCGGTTTTTGGGTTCGGTGTTTTTACGAATGTAGTACGTCAGGCCATTGGGCAGCGTACCTTTTTTGGTGTTGGGGTCAAACGGTATGGGCGTAGAGAGGTCGGCGGTTTGCGCGAGTGCGCAGAGGCTGAGTAGCGCGGCAACAAAGGCCAGCGCGCCGGAGCGAAAGGTTCGTTTCATGGATTTTTAGATTAAAACTGGTTGGGGTTTAAACGGTTTTAACGAAAGGTCAGGGTAATCGGTACGTTGGGAAAGGGAAACCGGATGAATGGTTGGGGGGAAAATAAAATCAGGATATCCAGATTTTTAACGAGGCATGTATGGCGATGCGATCGAAATCACTGTCGCTGTGGCAAAGTTCAAGGTTGAAGTGAAGGGCGTAAGCCGCAATCAGGCAATCATTCGGTTTGCGAATCGTAATTCCTTTCCTACGGAGGTCGCTATAAAGTTGAGCAGCAGCGATGGCAGCCTCAATTGCATCCCAGCGGAGAATTTCTTGTTGTGTGAGCAGCAGGCGGATAACGTCGAAATAAATAACGTTGGAAATGCCTTGTAACACTTCTTGTAGAATAGTCGGCGTACTGTGAATCCGACTCGGCAAGGATTCCGCTAAATGTAAGGCCTGTGGCGTCGGACGATTGTTGAGGTGATCAATCCAAACGGAAGTATCAAAAATCATTCGCGCGATAGATCACTTGTTCGCATCTGATTCAAATCACCTTCCCAAACACCAGGGCCGCGAAATTCATCGACTTTTTTTATCAACAACGAATACACGTACTCTTCCAACGCTTTTTCAACAACTGCTTCTTTGGATAATAACTCGCTGTATTTTAGTGCTTTATCCAATAAATCATCTCTAATTTCTACCTCGGTTTTCATAGGTCAGTACTTTTTAAAAAGATTCGTTTTCCTAAAGCAAAAAAATTGACAGACGATTCTGCCTGCCAATTTACTCATTTTCAATAAAATAACTTTACGCCGCAACGGCTTTTGCTTTCTCATAAAAACCTTCGCCAGCCAGCGCCATCTCCCGGAGTTTTTGGGTGGGCCGGAAGCGGTTGCCGTAGGTTTCGGCGAGACGATCACACTCGGCTACGAAGGTTTGAATACCCACAAATTCGACAAAAGAAAGCGTTCCGCCGGTGTACGGCGGGAAGCCCCAGGCCAGAATCGAACCCAGGTCGGCGTCACGCTTTTCGCGGATAACGCCCTCTTCGTAGCAGCGCACCGTTTCGAGCACCTGCCGGTAGAGCAATCGCTTTTTCACTTCTTCCAAATCGGGTTGTTGTTTTGCCACCGGAAAGCGTTCGGCGAGGCCCGGCCAGAGAAACTTCTTCGCGTTCGGATCTTCGGGGTATTCGTAAAAACCCGCTTTCGCTTTTTTGCCCAACCGGCCCAGTTCCACGAAGGTTTTAGCCACCTGAAAACTTGGATCGTCGGCGCTCAGTACGCCGTCCTGGATGGCCTGACCCGAAATTTTATACACCAGATCGAGCGCCACTTCATCCGTAACCGCCAGCGGGCCAACGGGCATTCCGGCCAGTTTCCCGGCGTTTTCAATCAACACCGGATTAACGCCCTCGCTAAGCAATCGGATGCCTTCGTCGGTGTAGGTGCTGAAGCATCGGCTGGTGTAGAAACCCCGGCTGTCGTTGACCACGATGGGAGTTTTACGAATTTTCCGAACGTAATCCATCGCCAGTGCCAGAGCGTATTCCGAAGTCTGCTGGCCCACGATGATTTCGACCAGTTGCATTTTATCGACGGGCGAAAAGAAGTGCAGACCAATGAACTTGTCGGGCTGCGCCGAGGCTTGGGCCAACCCGGTGATGGGCAAGGTCGAGGTATTGGAGGCAAAGACGCCGCCTTCGCGCAGGAGTGGTTCGGCGTCTTTAGTCACTTGCGCTTTCAGTTCGCGGTTTTCAAAGACGGCTTCAATGATTAAGTCACAACCCTGTAAATCAGCGTATTGATCGGTGGGTTTGATGAGGTTTAAAACGCCATCGGCTTTCAAGCGGTTCATTTTGCCCCGACTGATGGCTTTGTCGAGCAGAGATGCCGAGTAGCTTTTGCCTTTTTCGGCGGCTTCCATGCTCACATCTTTCAGCACGACCTGAATACCCGCCATCGCCGATACGTAGGCAATGCCCGCGCCCATCATGCCCGCGCCCAGAATACCCACTTTTTTTACATCCTGCGCCGGAACAGCCTTCGGGCGGCCAGCGCCTTTGTTGGCCTCGTTCATTCCGAAGAACATCGTACGAATCAGGTTTTTCGCCACCTTACTGCCAGTCAGTTTCACGAAATGGCGACTCTCAATTTCCAAACCCTGATCCAAATTGACTTGCAAACCTTCGTACACGCAGGAGAGAATGGCGAGCGGAGCGGGGTAATTGCCTTTGGTTTTGTCGAGTAACAGAGCCGTTCCTGCCGTGAAAAGTTGCGCTCCTTTCGGGCTTTGCACGTTGCCGCCCGGAACCTTGAATCCTTCCTTGGCCACGATTTTACCCGTTTTCCGGTCGATTTCGTCCCAGGGCTGGAGCGGCTTAGGATTGGCCTCGATCCAGCGGAAGGCAGCACGCATCAACTCTTCGGGCGTATCGACCAATTCGTGGAGAATGCCCAGGCTCTGGGCTTCCTGAAATTTCATCGGTTTGCCTTCCAGCATGATCGGGGCGGCGGCTTCCATGCCAATCAAACGAGGTAGCCGTTGGGTGCCACCTGCGCCGGGCAGCAGACCAATGGTCACTTCGGGGAAACCCAACTGGGCCTTGGGCGAGTTGAGGCCAATGCGGTAGTGGCAGGCCAGGGTGATTTCGAGTCCGCCGCCCAGCACGGTACCGTTGATGGCGGCCACGGCGGGTTTGCCCGAAGTTTCGATGCCCCGAAACAAGCGCTGGAGCCGCATCGCAAATTCGTAATTCTCGCGAACCGGCCGGTTGTTGTTGCGCAACAGCATCTTCAAGTCCGCGCCAACCACAAATTCGGGCCGCTCCGAGGTGACGATGATGCCCTTCACGGCATCGTCGGCGTAAGCCCGTTGCAATGCCTCCCCGAAAGCCGCCATGCTTTCGTCGTTGAGTACGTTCATGGGTTGATTAGTGACGTTCCAACTCAAAATGGCGACGTTATTTTCTATTTTGTAGTTAACCATGGAAAGGATCTTAAGTCTTAGGTATCAGGTCTTAAGTGTCGAGTCTCAGGTCTTAAGTATTAAGTATCAAGTAGTTGAATCAGTGCTTAATACCTCGTACTTAAAACCTAAGACTCGTCAGCGCTACACCCGCTCGATGATGGTGGTAATGCCCATTCCGCCGCCGATGCAGAGACTGAGAAGCGCGGTACCCTTGCCGGTACGTTCGAGTTCGTCGAGGGCGGTGCTCAGGATCATGGCACCGGTTGCCCCCAACGGATGCCCCATCGCAATCGCCCCACCGTTGACGTTTACGCGGTCGTGATCGACGCCGAGTTCTTCCATAAACAGCAGTGGAATTGCGGCGAAAGCCTCGTTGATTTCGACGAGGTCGATGTCGCTCATGGTCATGCCGTTTTTCTTCAACACCTTCTGCGTTGAAGGCACCGGCCCGGTGAGCATGATGGTTGGCTCCGAGCCGCAAATGCCGAAGCCTTTGATGCGGGCGCGGGGTTTTAGGCCCAGCCTTTCGCCCATTTCTTTAGTGCCAATCAGTATTCCGGCGGCTCCGTCGGTGATCTGCGATGAATTTCCGGCGTGGTGTACGTGCTTGATTTCGCCTACTTCCGGGTATTTCATCAACGCCAGGGCATCAAGGCCGCCCAGTTGCCCCATCATTTCAAAAGCAGGTTTCAACCGCCCCAGCGTTTCGGGCGTGGTATCGGTGCGGATGCCTTCGTCGGCTTCCAGCACGGGCATACCCAGTTCGTCCAACACGGTCACGATGGACTTTAAAAAATACCCGGCTTGCCGGGCGGCGGCGGCCCGTCGGTGCGATTCGACGGCAAAACTGTCGAGGTCGTGGCGGGAATAGCCCCATTTGGTGGCAATCAAATCGGCCGAAATCCCCTGGGGCACGATTCGGTGATTCGCTACGATTTCAGGGTTCATAAACAGCGCCCCACCATCGGTACCCATCGGCACCCGCGACATCGACTCCACACCGCCCGCCACAATCAGATCCTCCTGACCCGACATTATCCGGGCGGCAGCCATGTTGACGGCCTCCAGGCCCGACGAACAAAAGCGGTTCAGTTGAACCCCAGCCGCACTTTCGGCGTAGCCCGCCGTTAGTACGGCCGTCCGGGCAATGTCGGCGCCCTGCTCAGCAATGGGCGTGACACAGCCCATAATCACGTCGTCGACGTAGCGGGTGTCGAGGTGGTTGCGGTCGCGCAGCGCCTTGAGAACGGTGGTCAACAGTTGAATCGGCTGAACTTTGTGCAGTGCCCCGTCGGACTTGCCGCGTCCGCGTGGGGTGCGCACGGCGTCATAAATGAATGCTTCGGCCATGATGAATTGCTAAATGCGGTGTGTGGAAAAAATTCGGTTTTGGAAAAGTAGTGAATTGTTCATTCACTGAAGGCAAGCGGGATCAGATTTTTTCGGTGAAAACTGTTCTACCCCGCCCACAGACTTTTTAAGGAATTGAAGCGGTAGAAATAAAAAGTAGTCGTTAGTTTGTCCGCCGAATCGCGGAACCGATTTTCAAAAGTAGTCCTCCAGAGTACGCCTCATTTTATTCGCAAAACGAATGCACATTTTCATTCAGTCGTCTTTACAGGACGTTCACCGCCAGCAATTACTTGCCGCCTTGGCCAATTCGCACGACTTGACGTTCGCTCAGGAGATGCCTGAAAATGAGCGGCGGGCCGCTTTTCAAAACGCCGAAATTATTCTGGGAAATCCACCCGTTGCCTGGTTCGATCAGCCACCGATTGCCCTGAAATTCTGGCAGTTGGACTCGGCAGGTTTCGACGGATATCAACATCTGAAACTCAGCGTACCCATTGCCAACATGGGCGATTGGTTTGCCTGGCCCTGCGCCGAAACTATTGTGGCGGGCATCATCGGGCTATACCGGAGCATCCATGAACTGGCCGTTTTGCAGAAAGAAGCGAAATGGGTCGGGACGCCCATCCGGTTTCGGCTTGATTTACTGCGGCACAAGCGGGTCTTGATTCTGGGCGCGGGGGCCATCGGGCAGGCCGTTCGGAAGATGCTCAATGGCTTCGATTGCGACGTAAAAACCCTGGCTCGCACCAATCCGGAGGCCGAACTGCACTCCATCGACGAGTTGAAACGTACATTGCCCGGTGCGCAATTGGTCGTTAATTGTCTACCCGGCACGGCGAAAGGCTTTTTCACGGAAGAACTCATCGCGCTCATGCCGCCCGGCAGCGTATACGCCAGCGTGGGCCGGGGCAGCACCACCGACGAAGCCGCGCTCATCGCCGCATTACAGGCTAATCGGTTGGCGGGAGCGGTGCTCGACGTGACGGAGGTCGAGCCATTACCCGTCCAAAATCCACTTTGGGCCATGCCCAATGTGATTCTCACTCAACATACTGGCGGTGGACAGCGACACGAAAACGACGGGAAAGCCGATTTGTTCCTGAAAAACCTGGCTAATTTTCTGGCCAACCGACCCATAGAAAACCAGATTGACCTGACCCGAGGCTACTGATCCGCCGAGCGTTTCAGTTCGACGGTCGGATTAAAAATACCCCGGCGGGCCTGCCACTCGCGCACGGCCTGGCCGGTACCCTGGGGCCAGGGGAGGATCTCTTCGGGACGTTGTTTTTTGTAATCGACCAACTCCTCGCTGAGGCTGATTTCGCCCCAGGCCCGCACGTGGTAGGCGATGATGAGTTGATTCATCCGGTGAAATTCAAACAAGCCCACGAATTCGACAATCTCCCCGTCGAGGTTGAGTTCTTCTTTCATTTCGCGCAAAACGCCCTCCTCCGGGGTTTCGCCCGCTTCCAGAAAACCCGTGATGAGCGCGTACCACTCCGGCGGCCAGGCGGCGTTGCGAGCCAGCACGATTTTCCCCTCATGCTCGACGATAGCCGCCACGACGGGGGTCGGATTGTTCCAAAATACGTATCCGCAGCCTTCGCGGTCGGCGCAGAGGATGCGCTCACGGTCGCCGTAAATGGATTTTGTGAGCGGTTTGCCGCAATTCGGGCAGAAGTTCATTTGAAGGCGCGGCATGAAAAAAGAGGAGAGAGGGGAGAGGATAGCGGATAGAGTTGAGAGGATAGAGCTGAGAGGATAGAGTTGGATTTATCTATCCACTATTCTCTGTCCACTATCCTCTCTCCTCTTTTTACGCTTCATTCATCCCCAACTCCCGCATCCGGCGTTTGTTGACCCGGGCCGATACGCCAATGCTCACTTCGTAAAGTAGCGTCAGCGGCGCGGCCACGAGGATCTGACTCGTGAGGTCGGGTGAAGGCGTGATGACGCCGGAAAGAATCAAAATAATCACGTAAGCGTGGCGGCGGTACTCCCGCATGAACGACGGCGTGAGGATGCCCACCTGCGAAAGCACCAACACAATCATGGGCAATTGGAACGTCAGGCCGCAGGCGAGTGTAAGCGTGGCCAGCACCGAGATATACGAACCAATATCGAACTGGTTGATGATGCTTTCGTCAATTTTGAAGTTGGCCAAAAAGTTGATGGCCAGCGGCGAAACCACGTAGTAACCGAACAAAACGCCGATGAAAAACAGCATCGTGACGTAGAAAACGGCCCCCCGAGCCGCCCGGCGCTCGCTGGGTTTCAAGCCGGGCGCTACGAAGCGCCAAACTTCCCAAAACGCGTACGGAAACGTAAATACCAATCCGATAATAAACGACGACAGCATGGCCATCGAAAACTGCCCGGACATTTGAAAACTGATTAGTTTAAAATCAAGTTTGTCGATGCACAGCCCTGGGGCGTGTACAAATTCACCGAGTTTACAAAACATCCGATACGTCCAGAATGAAGGTCTGGCGGGGCCAAGGATGACTTTGTTGTAAATTTGTTCGAGGAAAACGAAAGCCAGCACCGTAAAGACGATGATGGCCGCAGCCGCCCGAATGATGTGCCAGCGGAGGGCTTCCAAATGGTCGAGGAACGACATTTCGGTGCCATCGGTCGATTCTGCTTCGCTGTCGGATTCGTAGTCTAACTTGGGTTGATCAAGTGGCATTTTTTTCAGTTTGCAGGTTGGGGTTCAGTGTTGACCACCCGGAGTTTAGCATTTGGAAACAGCACGAACGGCTACATTCTGAACCGACTTAACATACGAAATAAAACCGGAGGCCAGTTCAAAATAAAAGCCCTCACCTTTCGTAAATGAGGACTTTTACAAAGTTAGTGGCAAAAGTTATCGGTACAACGGAAAATCTTCCATCCAGCGGTTGACCTCCTGCTTTACCCCCGATAGGTAAGCCTCGTCGTCGTGACGCATCAAAACGGTATCGATCAGGTCGGCAATGCGTTCCATGTCGGCTTCCTTCAGTCCGCGCGTCGTCATGGCCGCCGTACCCACGCGCATCCCCGACGTGACGAAGGGCGATTTATCGTCGAAAGGCACCAGGTTTTTGTTGATGGTAATGTCGGCTTTGATGAGCGTATTTTCGGCCAGTTTACCGGTCAGTCCTTTCGGGCGTAGGTCGATCAGCATCAGGTGGTTGTCCGTGCCCCCCGAAATGACTTTATAGCCTTTTTCAACAAACGCCTGCGCCATCACGCGGGCGTTGGCCTGCACCTGAAGCGCGTAATCGCCAAACTCGTCGGTGAGGGCTTCGCCGAAAGCGACGGCTTTGGCCGCGATGATGTGCTCTAGCGGACCACCCTGCGTGCCGGGAAAAACGCCCCCATCGAGCAGGGCCGACATGGTTTTCAATTCGCCCTTCAGGGTTTTTAATCCAAAAGGGTTTTCAAAATCATTGCCCATCAAAATCAACCCGCCGCGTGGCCCGCGCAGCGTTTTATGGGTCGTCGTGCTCACGATGTGGCAATGCTGGATTGGGTCGTTGAGGATGCCTTTGGCGATGAGTGCCGAAGGATGCGAAATATCGGCCAGGAGCATCGCGCCAACCTGGTCGGCAATGGCCCGGAGGCGCACGTAATCCCAATCGCGTGAGTAGGCCGAAGCGCCGCAAATGAGCAGGCGCGGGCGTTCACGCAACGCAATCTCTTCCACTTTATCCCAGTCGATTAGCCCGGTTTCCTGCTCGACGCCGTAGAAAAAAGGTTGAAAATATTTTCCCGAAAAATTGACCGGCGACCCGTGCGACAGGTGGCCGCCGTGCGCCAGATTGAAGCCTAATATCTTGTCGCCGGGATTCAGAAACGACAAAAATATTGCCGCGTTGGCCTGTGCGCCCGAGTGCGGCTGCACGTTGGCCCATACCGCGCCGAAAAGTTCTTTGGCCCGGTCGATGGCCAACTGCTCCACTTCATCGACCACCTCGCAGCCGCCGTAATACCGCTTGCCGGGCAAGCCTTCCGCGTATTTGTTGGTGAGCGTACTACCCGCCGCTTCGAGTACCTGGCGGGACACGAAGTTTTCGGAGGCAATCAATTCGATGCCGTATTCCTGCCGGTGGGTTTCTTTTTCGATGAGGTTGAAAAGCTGCTCGTCGCGTTGAATGCGCGTTGCGGTGGTCGTGGCCATGCGGATGGGGCGTTTGGTTTGAAACGTTTTAGGGCTTGCAGCGTTTGAAGGATAATCCGCAACTGTTGTGAAACCCATCAAACTGAATGGCGGCAAAGGTAGGGCTTAATGCGGGTTTGGCGAAAAATCAGCCCGGCAGTTTTTCGTAGGTAGTCTGCTACTTTTGTAAACGGAAGTTTTTCGGTACGGAATGTGTTGCTCGGTTTGTCGTTCCGAATTAATTCGTAGGGGCAACACCCGGGCGCGGGGCCAAACCCCTGGCGGTGGGCCGGCGCGGCGGGGGACGCCTGCCCCCCCCGGCCCCCCCCCCCCGGCCCCCCCCCCCCCCGCGGGGCCGGCGCCCCAGAGGCGGGAGAGGGAGATTTAGAGGAGGGCGAGAAAGAAGACACGATAATAAAAGAAATAAAAATAAAAATAAAAAATATAAAAAAAAAAAA
>JAJAZB010000010.1 GCA_026785975.1 Cytophagaceae bacterium
AATAGATTTTTTTCATGAAACGTAACTGGTTGTGGTTAAAGAATTTGATTAAGAAAGAACGCTTTCAAAGCGACATAGAAAAACACCCTTCGCCTCGCGCATTGACAGGAATAACCGGAATTTTTGAAAAAGGTTAGTAACTACCTGTATTGGTTCACGAGGTTGTACCCGAAACTTTGCCAAAGTTTTAGAACCGGGGCGCGTAGCCTTTGGCAAAGTTGGCGCAACCTAACCAGTGTACAATCTCGTGAACCAATACACTTAGGTCCTAAGACTTCGTACTTGAGACTTAGTGCAGTACTCAATCCACCGGAAAACTAACGATGAACGTCGTACCGACGCCCTCTTCCGACTCGACCTCAATTGCTCCCTGGTGCGACTGAATAATATTGAGCGTGGCGGCCAGCCCCAGGCCGATTCCGTTGTTTTTAGACGTAAAATACGGCTCGAATAAGCGGCTGATATTTTCTTTGGAAATACCCGTCCCGTTGTCGGTGATGGTGATGCGGGAGCGGCTGTCGGCGCAGTCGATGCTGATGGTCAGCATCCCGGTATTTTCTTCCATCGCCTCCACCGCATTCATGATGATATTGAGGAAAGCAATTTCGATTTTGGGTTTGTCAAGTTGGAGTTGGGCGTCCTCCCCGTATTTTTTCGTCAACCCGATGTTTTTAAGCGCCATCCGATCTTCGGCCTGCCGGAGCGTGTCGTCCATGACGTGTTGTACCGACAGCGTTTGCAAAATCATCTCGGTTGGTTTGGCCGAGTTGAGCAGTTCAGTAATCAAATCATTGATACGCTGGCTGTTGCGCTGAATAATATTGAGGTAAAATTGCTGATCGTCAATGAGTTGTTCAGTTTCCATTTGCTCGACCGACAGGTTGATGTTGGTCAGCGGGTTGCGCACCTCGTGGGCGAGTGTGCGCACCAAACGGCCCGTAGCGGCCAGTTTTTCGGCCATCAGCAAATCGCGTTCGGCTCGTTTGCGGACTGTAATGTCATGCACGACGCCCTGGTAGTAGCGGCCACTGCTATCTTCGAGGGCACTGGCGGTAACCAGGCAAATGCGCCGCTCGCCGGATTTGGTCACGAGCGTAAATTCAAAATCACGGACTTCGCCCCGACCCTCCAGGGCCTCCTCAAACAAGGCACGATCACCAGGATTTTCGTACAACTCATACCCCTTCATCCGAAATAATTCGTTGAGCGGGTAGCCCGTCAATTTTACGGCTGAACTGTTGAGATACGTAAACGTACCCTCGGTTGTGGAGATGTAAATCATGTCCTGCGACTGCTCAAACAAGTTCCGGTACTTGCTTTCGCTCTCGCGCAGGGTCTTCAGGCTGGCGGCCCGGTCGAGGGCGTAACGAACGCAACGTTCAAGTTTTTCAGCGTCGAGTTCATCCTTGACCAGGTAGTCGGCGGCGCCCAGTCGCATGGCTTCCTCGTCGATGCTCCGGTCACCTTTGCCCGTCAGCAACACAACCGGGGCTTCGAAGCCCAAACGAACGACCTCCTGCAACAACTGCAACCCGGTGTGCGACCCCAGCAGGTAATCAAAAAAATAGAGGTCGTGGCACCGCTGCTTGATACGTTCAAGCGCTTCATTGAAGTTTTTCGCCCATTCGATCTTAAAATCCCAAACGGCGGTTTCGCGGAGGTAATCACTCGTCAGCAAAAAATCGTCTTCGTCGTCGTCAACCAACAAGACCTTCACGAGCCGGGCAGAAACAGTGTTCATGTAAAATGGGGAAGAATGTTGTGCCAAAAATTCGTGCTGGTGCCGCAATCGGATTACGGAGTGCCCAGGTAATTCGCGCTGCTACGTCCGAAGAGATTATTTGAAAATACCGTCGGCGTAACCCCCAACCCCCTGAAGGAGGCTTAAAGAACATTATCCAGGTAGGAAAAGCCCTCTTCAGGGGGGTGGGGGTCTTTTCGGACAGGCTCTGAATTATCAGGTCACTAACACTGAATATGATTTCATACTTGCGCTAAGGGCATTAGCAACGTAAACCGTGCCCCTTTTCCGGGGGTAGATTCCGCGAAAATCTGCCCCTGGTGATTCTCGGTAATCTTCTTGCAAATCGTCAGGCCAATGCCGGTTCCCTCGTATTCGGCACGGCCGTGCAGGCGTTGAAACAGAACAAATATCTTCCCGGCATATTCCGGGTCAAATCCTATGCCATTGTCCTGCACGATGATTCTGACGTACTTTTTTCCCATTTCGAGGTGATACTGGCTTTTATCGGCCGTACTGACGTGTTCGGCCCGGATGCTGACAACCGGTGGCACATCCGGCCGACTAAACTTGAGGGCGTTGGCGAGTAGATTTTGAAACAACTGCTGCATCTGACCGGGCGCGGCTTGTACTTCGGGCAAGGTATCGACGGTGATCAGGGCCGTTTTTTCCTGAATTTTCAACTCCAGATCGCCGAGTACGGTGTTCATCACTTCGTTGAGGTCGGTGGGTTCGTATTTATCGGCTTTGCGGGTAACACGTGAAAAACTGAGCAGGTTATCGATCAAAACCTTCATGCGGGCGGTGGCATCCATCATCCGGTCGAGAAACAAGATTCCGTCGGGTCCTAATGTCGTGGCAAACCGGGCAGTAAGCCGTCCGCCAAACGCGGTGATTTTCCGCAGAGGTTCCTGCAAATCGTGCGAAGCCACGTAGGCAAACTGTTCCAGGTCCTGGTTAGACCGGTCGAGGTCGGCGATGCGCTGTTCCAGTTGGGCCTGGAACTTCTTGAGTGGGGTAACGTCGGCGGTACTACCCATCATGCGAACCAATTGGCCGGTTTCGTCGAAGGTAGTCAGGCCGCGCTGGTGAAGCCAGCGCTCTTCGCCGCCCATGGTCAGGATGCGAAACTCGCCGTCGAACGTTGGGGGTTTTTCGTTGAAAATCCGATCCTGAACCCTGGTATTTTCTCCGGCGTCATCGGGGTGCAGGTGCCCGGCCAGTACGCCGATGGTCATGGGGTTGGGGCGGTTGTCGGGGCCGTAGCCAAACACAGCGTACATGCCCTCCGACCAGAGGATTTCACCCGTGGGTACGTCCCAATCCCAGCTACCGAACTTGAGCAAACTTTCGGCCTCGCGCAACAGGTATTCCTGTTTCCGGGCCAGGGCGGCAGCTTGCCTCTCGGCGATAATGTCGCGGGTGTTGCCCACCAGACGGGTAAACCGTCCTTGTTCGTCGAAGAGCGGCACGCCGCGCCCGGCCAGCACCCGCGCCTGCCCGTGAGCGTCGGTGATGCGGTATTCAAATCCGAACGGTTCGGTTTGAATACCGCATCACCGACGCTCACGGGCAGGCGCGGGTGCTGGCCGGGCGCGGCGTGCCGCTCTTCGACGAACAAGGACGGTTTACCCGTCTGGTGGGCAACACCCGCGACATTACCGCCG
>JAJAZB010000011.1 GCA_026785975.1 Cytophagaceae bacterium
CTCCGCAAAGGTAGCTTTTTGGGGTTTAAAACAGGGTCAGTTTTTGCCCGAACGATGCTTCGGTTTGTACAACTTTTCGGAAAAATCCCGTTGATGCTCCAACCGGTGCGCCCGAAGTACTGGGATTTTTTCGTCAACCAAACCCCATTTTAATGAAGAAGAACCTGATTTTCGCCTCGCTGCTGGCCCTGAGCCTGCCGCTGACCACCGTGGCCCAGAAAGCCGTTAAATCGCGCCCATTGGAAGGGTATTTTTTTGAAAAGTAGCGTAAAAGACGCCGAAGAAAAATCCTACGTGTGGGTATTCGCCGATCAGGCTTCGTTTGAAAATGCCTTTGGTATGGCCACGACGGCAAGCAGCAAACCGACAACGATCAACTTTGAAAAAGAGAGCGTTGTGGCCCTGGCCGCTCCCAAAACCAAGGTACCCACGATGCTTTCGATGAACGTCGCCCAGCAGGGATCGACCGTGACGGTGAAGTACAAAATGAAGCCCGAGAGCGACAAGGAATCGTTTGTTCGGCGGCCCGTTACGCTGGTGGCCATTCCCAAGGCCGTGGCCACGGGCAAGGAAGTCGTCGTGTACGACAACAACCAGGAAGTGCAGCGGATTCAGCAGTAATTACCCACGGAATCCGTTCCCGAAAGCGGCCCCAAGCGCTCGGGACCGCTTTTGGTTTCCAAGCGGAAATTGATCCGACCGAACGCCTGGGCACGAAGTTTTAACTCACTGGGTCTACTCTGGCAAAAAACTTAAACCTTTCGGTCGGTGAGCGGGTTCTTTCTGCATAGCTTTTGGTCGGCTCACCCGGTTGTATCCCGTATATTTGTCGATTAAATCGATCTGTTTTTATTGTAATCACCGGCGTTTTCGCTCTTCACTCCATTTTTGTGTCTGTTTCCCCTAAATTTTCCGCCGCCTCCAAAGCCTTTCATGCGACCTTGAAGCAACGAGTGGGTTCTTATTTTGAAACCTCCGGTCGCCCCTCCACCGGCACGGCGCGGCTCCACCGCAAAGCCCTGATACTGTCCCTGAGTTTCGTGGCCGGGTACCTGGGCCTGTTGCTGGCTACGCCGGGTTTGGTGTGGGCGGCGTTGGGCTGCGTGGGCCTGGGCCTGGTCACGGCGGCTATTGGCTTCAACGTCATGCACGACGGCGCACACGGCAGTTTCAGCAAACGTTCCGGGCTAAACCGAGCGGCGGCGCTGACGCTCGATTTTTTCGGCGGCAGCAGCTTCTTCTGGAACGTGAAGCACAACATCATTCACCACGCCTACACCAACATCGACGGCGTAGACGACGACATCGACATTCGGCCCTGGATGCGGCTAAGCCCCAATCAGTCGCACTACCGCTGGCACCGGTTTCAACACCGGTACTTTGCCGTGCTGTACGCCCAACTCTGGTTGGGTTGGGTCTTTTTTCTCGACTTTCAGAAATATTTCAACCGCTGCATCGGCGACACGCCCGTCAAACGCATTCCGGCGGTAGAACACGCCTTGTTTTGGGGCGGAAAACTTTCTTACCTGCTGGTATTTCTGGTGTTACCCGTTTGGCTGGTGGGGATCGTTCCGGCCCTGGTGGGGTTCCTGTTGTACAACTGGACGGTCGGCTTCGTGCTGAGTCTGGTGTTTCAACTGGCGCATACGGTTGAGGTGGCCGAGTTTCCCATGCCCGACGAAGCTAATCGCATGGACAGCGAGTGGGCCATTCACCAACTGCTCACCACGGCCAATTTTGCCACCCGGAGCCGCCTGGTTGGGGCGCTGGTGGGCGGGCTGAATTTCCAGATCGAGCACCATTTATTTCCCAAAATTTCCCACGTCCATTATCCCGAACTAAGTAAAATTGTTCGGCAAACCTGCCGGGAGTTCGGACTGCCGTACAATGAATACCCGACGCTGTTTCAGGCCATCCGATCACACGTGCGGTTTTTACGGGAAACGGGGCGGAATGTACCCGTACTGGGTTAACTAAAAAAGCCGCTCCGAGTACTCGGGGCGGCTTTTTTAGTTTTATCTGCGTAACCGCGCGGCGGACCGCCCCCAACCCCCTGAAGGGGGCTTTTGTATCTCGATTTTAGCCCCCTTCAGGGGGTTGAGGGTTGTGCCGACGCAACTTGTAAGTCCTTAAACCTGATCTTGACTTTTATAAAATACCGATTAAATTATGCTTGGCAACACCAAAAACCTGCCCGTCAACTGGATTGACGGCATGAAAATTTCCCGGCGGCATTTCACCGAACTGGAAAATTTCGTGCATGATTCCGTTCGGGATGCCAACGCCTCCCGCCTGGCCTCGTATGCCTACGGTATCCTGCCCGCCGAACGCGCCCTCGACCTGAGCATTCAGTGTGATTTTAACCAGCAGGTCGTCGTGCAACTTCGCAATTGCCAGGCCGTCACACCCAACGGTTGCCGGGTGGACGTGCAAAATAGTGATAGTCTCCGCGTTCAGACCTCGTTGAAAGACCTCGCCGAAACGTATAAACTAAATGCAACGGCGAGCCAATCTTTTGAAATCATCCTGACGGTCACCCCCTTCGCCCGCGTACCGGTGGGCGAACCGACGCCCGGCGAAACCCCGCCCCGCCATCCCTACACCCTGCCCGAATACCGTCTCGACGTGGTTCCGACCGAGTTTGTCAATGTGGCCGAACTGTCGAGTCATTTGCTGGTGGGTCGCATTACCTACGCCAACGGCGAACTCCGTCCCGCCACCGACTACATTCCGGCCTGCGCCGTGCTGATCAGCCTGCCCGCCTTGCAGGACTGGCACGGGCGGTTGGGCAACGTACTGAACGACATGGAAACCAATGCGTACCGGATTATGCAGAAAGTGCGCGCCAAAGGCCAGAAAAGTACGCTCAACGACAGCATCAATTTTTTGTGTGAACGCCTCGTGGCCCGGCTCAACGAGGGCGGTTTTGCCTACCAGTGGGTGCTACCCCAGCAAGCCCCCATTTTCTGGATCGACTACCTGATGGGACCGGCGCACACCCTGAGTAGCGTCGTCAATTGCCTGAGCGACCGCGAAAAGGAAGAACTCATCGGGTACCTCAGTGAGTGGGCCGACCTGACGCCGGGGGCCTTCGAGGGCAGCATCGCCGCCCTGGGCCGGGCCACGTACCAACACACCGAACTGGCCCGGCTCATCCAGGATCTGGATACATTTTACAAAATGCTCTCGACGGTGCTTTCCAAACTGAGCCAGTTGGAATTTGTCGGCAAGCGCAAAGGTCAAAACGTGTTTATCATTGAACACCAGGTGCAGGATAGCCCGGCGACGGCGTCTCCGGCAGCACCGCCACCCCAACAGCCGCCCGCCGAAAAACCCAAAACCCGCTGGAGTCCGCTGGGATAGCAGTTTTCAGTGAACAGTTATCAGTGAACAGTAATCTACGACCTGACCATGGAACCTCTCAATCAAACCGAACGCTCCGCCGCCATCCGCAACTTTGCGGGGGTGTACTGCCTCTCGCTGCTACCCGTTTTGCTGGCGGCGTATTTTTTCTTCCAAACCCCAACCGAGGCCATTCGTCATGAAAACGAAACCCTGAAAACCACGATGGACGGGCAGCACAAGCTCGTTGGCAAAATGGACCTGATGACCGGGCGGCTCGACGACATCGAAAGTGCCGACAAAACGTACATGAGTTCAATCAACGTGATTGAAAAAGGGACGTTGCGTAAAAACCTGGAAGAGTACGAAAACACCATCAAAACTTCACTCTACGAGTTGAAGCGCGATTCGGCCAGCCTCGCCGATGCCCTCAACAAGCGCACGGCCAGTGGTATCACCCATTCGTTCGACGCCCTGCTCACCTACCGCAACACCATCGGGTACTTACGCGAATTGTTGGAGAAAAATGGCGTCAACACCGACGCCATCGACAAGATCCGGGCCGATTTGCAAGTCAAGAGCGAAAAGGTAGAAATGCTCGAACTGATGCTCAAGCAGCGGCCCGCTCCCGCAGGTGGCGGTGGCGGCGGCGGGGGTGGCGGTGCCAACCCGGAACTTGAGGTACTGCGCGGTCAGGTAAAGGGTTTACAGGATGAAAACGCCCGCCTCAAAGCCGCTAATAGCGACCGGCCCGTCGTGAGTTCGGTTCCAGTCGCCAGTCGGTCGGAAGCCGCCAATGAACTCGAAGACAAACTGGCCCTCGTCACCGCCGATTGCCTCGTGAAGCAGGCCGACGAAGACCGCAAGCGGAAGCAGGATCGCCTGCAACTCTACAACCAGGCCCTCGATGCGCTCAAAAAGGTGCAGGAAACGGCGCATCTCGATACGTACCGGAACCTGGCCAAGCAGAAAATCGACTACGTCAACACCCAGATTCCCCGCGTGAGAGCAAAAGATTTTTAACGTTCCGTTTTGCCCTGCCCGGAAACCCCCTGGTTAAGCGCACTGCTATAATGACACCCTGTTTATGAACACTTACCTTTTTGTTTGGAATCCTAAACGCTGGACCTGGGACGACATCGAAGACGACATTCAGCAAGTTGATATAGATGGCAAATGTGGTGTTCGATGGAGTTGTGGCAACACTAAGTCCATTGCACCAGGTGACAGAATGTTTTTAGTAAAAGTTGGTACAGAACCAAAGGGCATAGTTGCAGCAGGCTTTGTTACCACACATCCTTTCCCCGATAAACACTGGAATGGCGAAAATAAAGAAGCATTTTACATTCAGGCGGATTTGGAAGTTCTTCTAAACCCAGAAGAAGAACCAATACTAACACTTGACATTTTGAAAACAAGCAGACTTGCATCTCAAAACTGGACACCACAAGCATCGGGCATTTCAATCAGACCGGAACTGGTTGATGAACTGGAAGCAGTTTGGTTTGACTTTCTTGCTACAACCAAAGTGAGACACAATCCTTTTATACCGATTAAAGACCAATTGCAAAAAACGTACACAGAAGGAACACCCAATCAGGTAACACTGACAAAATATGAAAGAAACCCTTTTGCCCGAAAAGCCTGCATTGAACATTATGGGGTTTCTTGTACAGTATGCGGCTTTAATTTTGAGCAAGTTTATGGCGATTTGGGCATAGACTTTATTCATGTTCATCATTTGACACAGGTTGCTAAAGTTGGCAAGCGTTATGCAGTTGACCCAATAAATGACCTTAGACCTGTTTGCCCAAACTGTCATGCCATGCTGCACAAACGAAATGAAGGAGTTTCAGTTGAAATACTAAAATCACTTATGCTAACCAAGAAGCAAAGCGCTTAACATGGATTTGGCATCAGTGAGTCTGGGTGAATAAATTATCTGTATATCACTATCAACTTCGGTCCGGGCTGACGGAATACTATGCGGCTTTGAATTTGTATTTTCATCATTAGTAATTCTATTGGGCTGCGGTTGTCGGACGGACGTTATAAAATTCCCCACTGAACGCTAAGCCCTGAAATGATATGCGTAGTTAAGCAGGCGGACAGCTTATAGTTGGCGACTCTTTAAATCCTTTATTTTCAATAAATTACTTGTCAAATTTATCAGATTTCCCCTGCTCGATTCCTTAAGTTTTTTACCCGAAACCCGTGTAACCCCTCAGCCTTTGCCCTATGGCTACCTACACCGACGAACTCCGCCGGGCCATTCACATCGCCCAGAAATACTGCAAAGAGTACAGCAGTGACCTCTTCACCCCGGCTCACCTGCTCATGGGCCTGCTCCACAACGACGTGGGCCTGGCTTCGTGGCTATCCGTGTTGGGCAAAGACATTCACTACCTGCGGGAATGGGCCGAAATTCGGATGGAAGAAAGCCCCCGCGCCGGACGAACGCCCGAAAATCCCCCCGGCAACGAAAAGGTGAAAGCCATCATGGAACTGGCCGATTTGGTTGCCTTGCAATTGGGGCGCGACTTCACCGATCCGGTCGCTGTTTTGGGCGCGCTACTCAAAGCGGGGGTTGGTTTTACCGCCGAGCAACTGCGAAGTTTTCCGCTCACCCAAAAAGAACTCCTCGACGCCGCACTCGATGATACCGCTACGGAACAAGCGGTGAAAAACACCTCTCCCAAAGAAGGGGAATCAGGTACGGCGAGCGCGGCCCCGAAATCGACCGGTGCCTTGCTTAAATTTTGCACCGACAAAACCGCCCTCGCCGCCGAAGGCCGCATGGATCCCATCATCGGGCGGGACCGCGAAATCAGGATGATGATCGAGGTACTGAGCCGCCGCACCAAACCCAACGTGATTCTGGTGGGCGAGCCGGGGGTTGGCAAAACCGCCCTCGTCGATGGCTTCGCCCTCAACATTGTGGCCGGAAAAGTGCCCTCCAACCTTTTGGCGGCGCGGTTGTTTGAGCTGGACACCGGGGCGTTGGCGGCGGGGGCTTCCTACAAAGGCGAAATCGAAGACCGGGTAAAAAGCATCCTACGGGAAATCAAGCAGTTTGACAAAGCCATTTTGTTTATCGACGAAATCCACGTTCTGCTCGACAGCCGGGGGCCGCTAGGCGGGGGCATCGTCAATATCCTCAAACCCGAATTGGCGCGGGGCGAACTGACCGTCATCGGGGCCACAACCAACGACGAGTACCGCAAATACATCGAAACCGACGAAGCCTTCGGGCGGCGGTTTGAGGTGCTCAACGTGCCCGAACCCGACGTGACCACGGCGATTCGGATGCTGAAGCATTTGTTGCCACTTTACGAGGCGCATCACCAGCTTAAAATTGAGGACGATGTACTCGCTGAAGCCGTCCGGCTTTCCAAACGCTACGTCAAGGATCGCCGCCTGCCCGACGTGGCGGTCGATTTGCTCGACCGGACTTTGGCCGCCACCCGCCTCATGCGCGAAACCTCCGCGCCCGAACTTGAATTTCTGCGCCAACGCCTCGCGCAGGTCGTCGCCGAAACGCCCGTCGATTTGCTCTTGCCTGAACTCCGCTGGTTCGATACCGAGTTGCGCAACCGAATCAGCCCCTTGCTCCTCAGCCAGTTGGAAGAAACCGACCTGGTTGTCGCCGATATCGAGCTGAGCGAAATTCTGCATCAGCACCTGGAGCGTAAACTCGCCGACCTGGCCCAACGCGCGTTGCTGCCCAAAGAGGCCGTAACCAAAGAAGACATCGCCGCCGTGATTTCCAACAAAACCGGGATTCCACTGGGGAAAATTCAGAGCAAGGAACGCGACAAACTGCTGCTGGTCGAGGACGTACTCAAGCGCCGGGTGATTGGGCAGGACCACGCCGTGAAAGCGCTTGCGGACTCGATTCTGGAATCGCGCTCGGGACTGACCAAAGCCGGACAGCCCGTCGGCTCGTTTTTCCTGCTGGGTTCGACGGGTACGGGCAAAACGGAACTGGCCAAAGCCCTGGCCGATTTTTTGTTCAACGACGAGTCGTTTTTGATTCGCTTCGATATGTCGGAATTTAAGGAAGAACATTCCGCCGCGCTGCTCTACGGCGCGCCTCCGGGGTACGTGGGTTACGAAGAAGGCGGTTTGTTGGTCAATAAAATTCGCGAAAAACCGTATTCAGTGGTGCTTTTTGATGAAATTGAAAAAGCCCACCCCTCGGTGTTCGACATTTTCCTGCAAATTCTGGATGAAGGCCGCCTGCACGACCGCTTGGGTAAGGAGGGCGATTTTTCCAATGCCGTCGTGTTGTTTACGTCCAACATCGGTAGTGAGTTCATTATCAGCGAGTTCGATCAGGGACGCGTCCCCGCCAGCAGTGACTTGATGGATGCCATGGCCCGGCACTTCCGACCGGAGTTTTTGGCCCGACTCACGGAAATCGTGCCGTTTGCGCCCATTTCGGAGGAAAACGCCGTTCGTATTTTTACCCTCCACCTGCGCAACCTGACGGATTTACTCGGCAAACAGGGCATTACACTGGAACTCAGCCCGGAAGCCGAACGACATCTGGCGCTAACGGGCTTCACGCCAAAATACGGAGCACGGCAATTGAAAGGCGTGATTCGCAACGAACTGCGTCGGCCTATTTCCAGGATGATCGTCGCCGGAAAGCTGACGCCCGGTTCGAGCATCCACGTGGGCGTCGGGGCCGGTACCCTGACCTGGGATTTGAAAGGGTAGGCGAGCCAAGTTAGGCGGGGCACGACTCAGCGTACTTTTCTCCGGGAGCAAGTTAGTTGGCCTGAGTCGTGTCCCGCCTAAGCGCGAACGCTCAAAACCCCAGCAAATTCAATTCAGCCGTTTCGATCAACTCGACTCGTTTGCCCATCTTTTTTTGAATGACCCGGAAGTGATGTTCGTCTTCCGGGCAAATCAACGAAATGGCTTCCCCCTCCGCTTCGGCGCGTCCCGTTCGGCCAATCCGGTGGATGTAATCTTTGGGCGAGCGGGGTAGCTCAAAATTTATGACGTGGGGCAAAAGCTGAATGTCGATGCCCCTGGAAATCAAGTCGGTAGCGACCATCACGGCGAGTTTGCCCGCTTTAAATTTAGTGAGGGTATCCGTGCGGGCACCCTGGCTTTTCTGGCTGTGCATGGCCGCCGCCTGGATGCCGTTTTTCAGGAGTTTAACAACCAGATTATCCGCCGTTCGGACGGAGGAAACAAAAACCAAAACCTGCCGCATATTTCCTTTTTTGATCAAATACCGCAACAGCGGCCCTTTCCGTTCGGGATCGACCCGGTAGGCAACCTGTTTGATCAAATCCAGATTTTGCGCTTCCTCCACCGCCTCTATTTTTACCGGATTCCGGAGCAGCGTGGCGTTGATGCCCTCGATGGCTTCGCCCAACGTAGCCGAGAACAGAATCGTCTGCCGGTTTTTGGGCAACCGGTCAATGATCCGGTTCATCTCGTCGGCAAAACCCAGATCGAGCATTTTGTCGGCTTCGTCCAGCACCAGAATTTCCACCGCCGACAATTGTACCGCGTTGGAAGTCACCAGATCCAGCAATCGGCCCGGCGTGGCCACCACGATTTCGGCACCCGGCAAAGCCATCATCTGCGGGTTGATGGATACCCCACCGTACACGCTCATCACCTTTATTTTTCGGGGAAGTTTCGCGCCAAATGCCTGAAAAACGCTGGCCACCTGATCGGCCAATTCCCGGGTAGGTACCAGCACCAGGACTTTGACAAACCGGTTTCTGACGACTGGCTTCCGTTGAAACAAGTCCAGAATTGGCAGCACGAAACTGGCGGTTTTGCCCGAGCCGGTTTTGGCAATACCCAGAATGTCTTTTCCCTGCAAGATCGCCGGTATCGCCTCTTGCTGAATGGGATACGGCTGGGCGTAGGATTGGGCCGCGATGGCGTCGAGGAGCGGCTGGGATAGCCCAAGCGAGGAAAAAGGCATACGATTTAGGTCAGTGACTGTTCAGTTCGTCAAACGGACGACGAAGGTAGGTTTAATCCCTGAACCCGGTAAACGTACTCCATTGACCGTAAAATAAGTTTACAAAAAATACTTTCCCCAATCGTTGGAATTCCCCAAAATAAATAATCAATTTTAAGGGCAAACCCGCTCATTCTCAACCCTATTTATCCTTGCCGCCATGCCCGATCTGGATCCCGAGTTGGAACTTCTACTGGAACGGCGTGACCGCTCATTGGCCAACTCCCGCGCCTCGTTACCGACGGACTCCGGAGAACTGATCGGCATCTCGGTTCAATTTGACGGGGATTTAGCCGTACTCGAAGCGCTTGGTTTTCGGGTAACCAATGCCCTGCCCAACGTGGCCTCAGGCGGCATCACCCTCGCTGACCTGGCGGCACTGGCCCAACATCCGGCCGTGCGATCCATCCAAAAAATACGCCCCAAGCACCTGCAACTCAACGACAGCATTCCCGACATCAAGGCCAACCAGGTTTGGACCCAGAGCGGTGATAATTTCACGGGCTTCGCCGGGGCGGGTGTCATCGTGGGCATTATCGACTCGGGTATTGATTTTCGCCACCTCAATTTCCGCAATCCTGACTCCAGCCACACCACGCGCATTCTCAAAATCTGGGATCAAACGCTCACCGCGCAGGCGGGCGAGACGGCACCCCCGGCGATCAATCAGCCGACCACCATCGGCAGAGCCACGTTGGGCTACGGCGTGGTCTATGATTCCAATGCCATTAATAACGCCCTGAAAACCAGCAATCCGGTGCCCATTCGCCACCTGGACATCAATGGGCACGGTACCCACGTGGCGGGTATTGCGGCGGGGAATGGCCTGCAGGGCGGTAGCACCGAGACCGGCGGTTGCCACGGCACGCATCGCTACATCGGCGTAGCCCCCAAAGCCGATTTGGTCATTGTTCGGTTGAATCAGTTAACCGGCCCGAAAGGTACCTACGCCGGTGATCCGACGAGTCCGTCTACGCCAGCAGGCACTCCGCCAACCGCGTTTAACACCACGGTCGATGCCATCATGTTCATCCTGGAGGAAGCCCGGCGACTCGGCAATAAATCAGTTGTCATCAACATGAGTTTTGGTCGATTTACCCAGTTGATGGATGGAACGGGTGGTGATGCGCCAGCCATGGATCAAATCATGCAACTGCAATCCGCCCGCCGGGCTTTGGTCCTGGCCGCTGGCAACGAAAGCGATGCCAAATTCCACATCCGGGATACGATCGCCCCCGGCACGGTCATAGACCTCAACTTCGTGGTCGCCCCCTCCGATACCATTAACCGCTCTATTTATATTTCCAATGCGAATGGCACCCTGGACGTACAATTATTTTCGACGATTCCGGGCGCAAACGGGCAGATCGCCTGGGTAGCCCACGGGGCGGCTACGGCCACGAGCGCGACGGCTAACGGAGCCAACGGTTTGGTGACGATCACCAACCGGAACAATCAGATTTTCGTCCTCATCAATGCGCCTTCCACGGGTACGCCCCCGGCTCCCGGTAACCGTAACCATGCGTCGGGTATCTGGAAAATCGAACTGCGCAACAGCGGCGCTAACCCCGAAGCCTTCGACGCGTTTTGCCGGGGGGGCAGTACGCACGATCTCAACTCCATTCGGTTCACAACCACGAGAAGTACCGCCAACGTCGCCGTTCCGCCCAATCCACTTGGGCAGATTACACCGCAAACCACGCTGTCGGAAGACGCCACCGCCCGGGAGGTCATCACCGTGGGGTCGTTCTCGGTCGGGACCGGCAACCTCGCGCCCTCGTCGGGGCGGGGCATGACGCTGGATTTACGCATGAAACCCGAGATCACCGCCCCCGGCGTGGGCATCGACTCGGCGGCCATTCCCGAAGAGCGCGCCGGTGAAACGTGTAAAAATTGCTGTTGCACCTGTTGCCAGGATTTCTACATCAACCAGAGCGGCACCAGCATGGCCGCTCCGCACGTGGCCGGGGCCATTGCGTTGCTTTTTGAGGCGAAAGCCGACCTGACTCATACCCAAATCATGGGCTACTTAACGAGTGGTGCCCGGCCAAAACCAGCCGGTTCGACCCCGGATGAAGACGCGGGTTGGGGCGTTGGTAAACTGGACATTAACGCCGCCATGGCGGTGATGAGGGCCGATAACCCGGTTCCCCTCGCTCCTCCTCAGCCAGTGCCTTTCGTAGCCACGCCCCCGCTCCCCCCCATGCCGTTCGGGATGTTGCAGGAGCGTTTTCTCCGCACCGAGCGCGGCTCGGAATGGCGGAATCTGGTCGAAACTTATTTTGGGGAAATTCGCCGCCTGATCAACACC
>JAJAZB010000012.1 GCA_026785975.1 Cytophagaceae bacterium
CACCAAACACACAACTCCACCCCACCCTTGTTTATCAAAAAAACGTGGGTTCTTAAAAAAAAAATCTCCAAAAAAAAAAAAAAAAACCCTGGGTGTTTGGGGCGGCCCCCCCCCCCCCCCCCCCCCGACACCTTAAAAAAAGCCCCGACTGCTAAAATCTTATTCCTGCTAAAAGCAAAAAAAACTACCTCAGCCAGCGGAACTATTTGACCCATTAGAGCCAACGAAAAGCCTTACTCCTAAAGAGCCTGTCCCGAAAAGCCAATCTGGTTTTTCGGGACAGGCTTGTTTTTTTCAGTGATCAGTTATCAGTGGCCAGTCATCTTTCAAAAATTGATTTCTGACTACTTTTCAATGGTCACTGATTACTGGTCACTGGTCACTGAAAAGTTGGTCTGATTTTTGGGTGAGTTGAAACCGTAGTCCGTTCATTATCAAGATTTAAGGACTGTTAGCCCCCAATATGAAAAAGCTATACACCGCGTTGACCCGCCAGGGTTCGCCCGTCGCGGGTCAATCCGCCAACTATTGCGCCTGGCTCTACGCTGGGCTATTCCTCTTGCCGCTGGTTTCTTGGGCGCAACGAGCGGTAGCTCCGACCTCCGGTCGGAGTTCGGCGGCGGACTACGCGTCTGCGGACCTACTCCGACCGGAGAACTACGCGTCGGCGGTCGGAGCTACCGTTGAGCCGCGCTACGCCGAACTGCTCCGCAAACAGCAGAGCCAAATTCGTTTTCAGGAAAATAAGGGTCAATGGCCCGGTCCGGTTCGTTTTCGCCTGCAAACTCCCCAGGTGCAGGTGCAGTTTCTGCCCGGTTACGCCAGTTTTGGCGTGGTCAACAAGGAATCAGCCAAGCGGCAACGCGAAGGGTTCGTCTGGAATCTTCGCTGGCTGGGCGGACGGGACGTAGCGCCGCAAACCCGGCAAACCGACGGCCAGGAAATGGTACGCTACTACCAGGCCAAATCGGATTTTTGGCTAAAAAAATACACTGAACTCTGGTACGAGGGTGTGTACCCCGGCATCGACCTGCGCTTTTACGGGACCAAAAAAAGTGAACTCGAATACGACTTCATCGTCCAGCCCGGAGCCGACCCGACCAAAATCCGGCTCGCCCTCGACGGCCTGAAAAGTTTGTCGGTGGCCAAAAACGGGGAGTTGGTGATGAAAACCCCACTCGGCGAACTTCGGAAAGGAAAACCCGAAGCCTGGCAGGTTATTCAGGGAAAAGAAGTACCGGTGAAGGTGGAATACGCCCTCGACGAGCGGCAGGAAATTTCCTTCAAAACCGGCGCTTACGACCCAAATTACGCGTTAGTAATCGACCCAATTTCGTTGCAGTGGAGCCGCTTCCTGGGTGGTTCGGCCACGGACCGGCCCGCCGCCGTGAAGGTCGCTCCCGACGGGAGTATTTTCGTGACCGGCAGCACGCAGAGCGTTGATTTTCCGACCACACCGGGGGCTTTTCAAACGACCCTTTCCGGCAGCAACGACGATGTTTTTGTCACCAAACTCAACGCCGACGGCAATACCGTCGTGTGGAGTACCTACCTCGGGGGCAGTGCCGACGATGAAGGCTCCGACCTCGAACTCGACCCCGCCGGCAACGTGTACGTGACCGGGATAACCCGGAGCCAGACCGCCGAGCCGGTCCCGTTTCCAACCACGGTTACTGCCGCTCAACCAACCACCACGGCGTTCTCCAACGTGTTTTTGAGTAAATTCAACGCCAGCGGTGCCTTGCAGTACAGCACCTTTTGGGGCGAACCAAACACCTTCTTTTCCGCACCACCCAAACTGGAAGTATCGGTTACCGGGGAGGCTTACGTGGGCATTCCCGCGATGGAAATTTCGGGACCGGGCCTGCTCACCACAACGGGGGCGTACCAACCGGCGCGTTACGATTTCAACGATCCTTACGTGCTGGCCTTCAACGCCGACGGCACGGTCAAGTACGCGACGTATTTCGGCTCCGGGGCGACGAACGAATTTTTGACCGAAATCACCCTTTGTCCCAACGGCGAATTGTACCTGACGGGCAACATCAACGACAAAACCCCCTTCACCCCGCCGCTCATTCCCGTGACACCGGGCGCGTACCAAACCGTACCCGCTGCGGAAATGCGCTACGCCTACGTCTCGCTGCTCAACGCCTCGGGAACGGGGCTGCTAAAAAGTACCCACCTGCGCGGTGTGGCGACGTTCGATGTTGAAAAAGCCGCCGACGGCTCGGTGTACGTGCTGGGCATCGGGGCCGACCCGGCACTGGCGGGCCTGAGCGTGACAGCCGGTAGCATTTATCCGGCGAGCACTCTACCCACCGGCCAGACCACCAACCTCATGGCCCTGCACCTGAGCGGCGGACTCAATAGCCTCCGGCACGGGTCCATCCTGAGTGTGCAGACGGATTTTTCGCTGGCCAACCGCGAAAGCAGCGGCTACCTCGAACTCGACGCCCAGGGGCAGGTACACGTCTACAAAGACCTGCGGTTTTTTACCAACGCCTCGTCGGCACCCCTCACGCCGGGAACTTTTCAGCCCACCCCGACCAACGGACCGTCGGGTTCGGGAGGCATCAGCGTGGCTCCGTACTACACCATTCTGGATTCAACCCTGAGTCAAAACCACTACGCCACCTTTCTCAACGGAACTATTGGCCAAAGCCACGCCGCCAATCTGGCCCTGGGGGTTTGCAAAACTTACCTGCTTACTGGCACGAGTCAGGCGGATTTTCCGGTCACGCCCACGGCTTTTAAAGACGACGGAATCACGACCGTTTCGGGCTACGACGCCAGCTACAACGGGGGTTTTCAGGACGCCGCGCTGAGCGTATTCAATTACCCAAAAGTCAACAACGCCGCCGCCAACACCATCAGCACCACGCGCACGGCGTACTGCGACGGGAGCGCCATCCGACCTCTGAATGGCAGTGCCTTCGACTCGTTGGCCTACGCCCTGCCGCTGGTGCAGTACGGGGCCAACACCAGCACCGCCACGGCGGGGGTGACCTACCAATGGCAGCAGAGCAACAGTGGGAGCGGCCCCTGGACGGACATTCCCGGAGCCACCGCCCGCAATTACACGCCCGTGGCTCCGGGGAGTCCCGCGACGATTTTTTACCGGCGTCAAGTTCGGATTCCGGCCTGGGCCGCCGCCTGCGCCCCCGGCGGACCCTACGACAGCAACGTGCTTTCAATCAGTTTCAGCAGCGATAAAGCCCCAACGACCGACATCAAAACCGGTACGTACGGATTTTGCCAAACCGCACCATTGGCACTCTCCGTCAACATCGGCAGCGCCGACGGCAACTTTGGCCCCTACGCCTACGCCTGGACGCCCGCGCTGGGTCTTTCGCCGGGGGCGGGCAGTGTACCCAATCTTTCGTCGCCCATCAACACGTCGGTCAGCCAGCCGGGTACGTACTACCTGGAGGTAACCGACAGCCGGGGTTGTGTGGGGCAGGATACGCTCGATGCGGCCTTTTTCGTCCTCGACACCGGCCCAAGTATCGTGTACACCTGCGGGGCTTCGACGGTGAAGTTCGGGGCCGGAGCACCCGCGCCGGATTACGCCAATTTTCCGTTCAACACCTACCTCTGGTCACCCGCAACGAACCTCAACAACCCTGGTTTACTCAGCCCGACGCTTTCGCCCGCCCCAACCTCGCCCAACTCGGCGGGGCCGTACACGCTCAGCCTCAACGGTTGCGTGGTGGGGAGTGTGACCATTCAGGGCAATCCGTCGCTGGGTTTGCCGCACCCGTTACCGCCGATTTTCCTCTGCCAGGGTGACTCCGCGCAACTTGGGCAGGGCGTGGTGGCCCAACCCGGCATCACCTACCAGTGGGCACCGGTGCTCGGCATCGTCAACGCGCAGAATCCGAATACGGTGTTGAAAGCGGCCTACGCGCCCCAGGGCGTGAATGTGCAGCCGTACTACCTGACGGCCTACCAGCCGGGCACGATGTGCTACGACACGACGTCCCAAGTGGTTACGATTTACCGCACCCCGCAGAATGATTTTGACGTGGAACGGTTTATTTGCTACGATCCGGCTTTTGGAATTCTGCCCACGCTGAACTTTGGAACGGCCTCCGAACCGGGCATCAGTTACATCTGGGCGGCCACGGTAACCGTTGGAACGGGTACCTCGGGCGTACCCACCAATGTTCAGGCAATCGGATTTCTCAACAATCCCAACGCGGCGACAGTGCTTTTTGCGCTGCCCGGTCCCACTATCGGCACGGGTGGATTGGCCAATGGCACCTACACGATTGTGTACGTCCGAACGAGTTTTAATACCGCCAATCCGGCCTGCGCCCGCACGGACACGGCCATCGTCAACTACAGCCCCGGCCCCTGCGCCATCGGGGCGGGTGGTTGTGCGCTACTGGCCAGCGCGGGCGCACAGGGCAGTTGCGGGGGCGACAGTACGCTCATCGGCGTGGCCAACGCCGCGCCCGGCTACCTCGTCTACCGTTGGTCGCCGGTGTTGGGCTTGAAAGACCCGATCACCGGCCTGCCGCTCGTTGCCGGTGGCCCGCACCCCGGCCAGGTGGTGGCCAATCCCGCCAACACCACCACGTACACGCTGGTGGTGAAAGACCCCAACATTCCCAACGACAGTTGCGTGACGACGATCAAGGTTTTTGCCGCCGCTCAGTCGACTCCGTTGGTCAATATTCCCAAAACCGCCTCGACCTGTTACGGCGGCTCGGTGCAAATCGGCAGTCCAATCATCGTGGGGTTCACCTACCTCTGGGCACCGGCTTCGATGCTCAACGATTCGTCGCTGGCCCAGCCCACGGCCCAGAACATCATTGCCCCGACTTTGTTTCGACTCGTTGTAACCGAACCAATTTCGGGTTGTAAAGCCAAAGACAGCGTGCTGGTTTCAGTATTGAACGTGAATGTCAACGCCGGGCCCAACGGTACGTTTTGTGTTTCGGCGGGAAAAGTGGTTGGCGTGGGCGCTTTGCCCAACAACCCCAACAACACCTACGCCTGGACTTCCAACCAGGCCGGCGTGACGTTCGCCAACGCTACCGCCGCCCAGACTACGGCCACGATTCCGGCCTTCACGCCCAACCCGGTGCAGTTGATTCTGACCGTGACCGACATCAACACCAACTGCGTCCGCAGCGACACGGCGGTCTACCTCCAGACTTTCGCCCCGGTGACCGGCCCCAACCAAACCCTCACGGTGTGCGTGGGGGGCACGATTCAGATTGGCAACAGTCCGCCGGTGGGCAGCGGGTACACCTATCTTTGGTCTTCGACCAGCCCCGGCAATGGCCTTTCGGCTGGTCAATCCACCCAGCCCCGCCCGCTGGTGACCCCTACCGGCCCCGGCCCCTGGATTTACACGGCCACGGTGACCGATGGCGGACCGGGCGGCACGTGCCAGGCGACGTACACCGTCACGGTGAATCCTTCGACGGAACCCGTCGTGCTGGCGGCTCCACCCGCGCCGTGTGCGGCGGGCGGTGTGGCCATCGGGCTGGATTTCAGCAGTCCCCAACCCAGTGGGTTTGCCTACACCTGGTCGCCGGGCAGTTATGTTGTGTCGGGAAATCCGGCCACGGATGGGCAGATTTTCGTGTACCCGCCCGTCGCGACCACCTACACGCTCACGGCGATTGGCCCCGGCGGTTGCGTGCGGACGTATCTTTTTAACGTGCCCGCCGCCAGCTACGTGGCCAATCTTGGGCCTGATTTAAAAGTTTGTAAAACCAATACTTCCAATCCGACCCTGGCCCTGCAAGGCACCTTGCCCATCGGGGCGACCGTGACCTGGACGGGTACGAATACGGCCCTGCTGAGCGCCACCACGGGAAATTCGGTGCAGTTCGACCTGGCCAATGCCCCCGTGGGCACCTACACGTTTACCGCCACGGTGAGCTACGGTGCCGGGTGTAGCAGCATCGCCAGTATCCGCGTCGAGGTGATTGGGATAAGAAATTTCGCGGGAACCGACGTGCAGGTTTGCGCCGGAACCTGTGTGCAAATCGGTCGGACGGTGGGAGCGGGGTACAGCTTTCAATGGACGCCCGTGCCGTACAGCGCGGCGGCAGCGGCGGCTTTACAAAACCCCAACAATTCCATCACGACCGTGTGCCTGAACACCACCACGACGTACCAGATTACGGCAACGCATCTGGCCACGGGCTGTACCTTCACCGATTTGGTGACGGTGCAGGTGTTGCCCGTGCCGAGCCTCAGCGCCAACAACGTGACACTTTGCCAGAACGAAACCGGCACCCAAACCGCTAGTTTGCCCGCCACCGTGACGCAAAACACGGGCGTCAGCCTGAGTTTCTGGCTCGACCCGACCGCCCAGTTTGCGCCCGTGGCCAACCCCGGCGCGGTAGGACAGGGGACGTACTACCTGAAATCGTTTAGCGCCGACAGCCTGTGTTTTGCTCTGGATACGGTGGTCGTGACGATCAACGACCGTCCAATTTTTACCGCCTCGGCCACTTTCAACTGCGCCAGCGGGCTGGGCACGATCACCCTGAGCGGTTACGCCCCCGGCGATCAGGTGGCGTTTGTTGCGGGCGCGAGTTTCCCGACAACCCCTACTTTGGTGGCTATTCCGGTCGGGGGTATTCTGAGTGCCACACTGCCCGCGCCCGGCGCGGGCGGACAAACGTATCTGATTCGGGTGGTGAACGCGGAGGGTTGTTTTTCGGAAAAAACCATCACGCTGATGGCGGCAAACTGCCCCTGTCCAACGCTCACCGTCGCTACGCCATTTTGTTCGCCGAACGGAACGACGTACTCGGTCAAATTCACCACGACCCCGGCTACCGGCCTGACCATCACCGCCTCGGCGGGTACGGTCGTGGCCGACAGCGTTTTCAACATTCCAGCGGGCCAATCCCTGACGATTCGGGCCGAGAATGCAGCGGGTTGCGCCGATAGCCTGACCATCACGGCACCCGACTGCTTCGTGCCGGTCTACGATTTAGCCCTGACCAAAGCCATCAGCCAAACCGAAGTGCAGATCGGTGACACGCTGACGTATACCATCAAACTCATCAATCAGGGAACGGGCATCGCCCACGCGGTTACGGTCGTCGATTCACTCAACGCCGGGGTGCAGTACCTTTCCTCCACGGCGGAGTCGGGCAGCTACAACCCCTTGACGTATTTGTGGAGTGTGGATTCGGTGAAAGTCGGCGACACGCTCAGCCTGATCATCCGGGTAAAAGTGGTCGGGTACGGCGTGTGGTTCAACACCGCCCAAATCAACAGCATGAACGAACCCGACACGGATTCCACACCGGGCAATTCGGTCGATGCGGAAGACGACCAGGATCGGCGCTGCTTCACCGTACCCTTCCGAATCTGCGGCGGGGAGCGCATCGAAGCCGTCGTTCCTCCCGGTTACACCAACGTGCAGTGGTTCAAAGAAGGCAATTCTAAGCCGGTGGCTACGGGCAATACCTACACAATCACAGGGCTGGGGCGGTACCGCTTCACGGCCAGCAACGGCACCTGTCCGGCGGACGGTTGTTGCCCGATTGTGGTCGAGGCAGGCGATTGCTGCAAACCCGACTTGTGCGTACCCTACGTTTTGACGAAGACTAAGCGGGTCACGTTGCGGTAAACGATTTCAATTTTGGAAAAGCCGTTGTTGGATGTGTTCCAATAACGGCTTTTTTGTGGCTTGGAAAATCGCGCGCGGGGTTGCCCCTACGCGAGATTTTCCAAGCCTCGTTCAACGAACCGGCTTTTTTCGCTTTTCGGGCATACCCCTGCTATCTTTGCCCACTCGTTTGTTTGTGCCTATGCAATTCGATTACCGGGAAGTCCTTCAACACCTCCGCCGGGGCGGGGTCATTTTATACCCAACCGATACGATTTGGGGGGTTGGCTGCGATGCCAGCAATGCCGCCGCCGTCCAACGGGTGTTTGACCTAAAACAACGGGATGCGGCGAAAGCCCTCGTCGTGCTGATTGCCGACGTGGGGCAACTCACGCAGTACGTGGTGCAGGTACCCGACGTAGCCTGGGAATGGGTTGATTTTGCCGAAAAACCCCTGACCGTCATTTATCCCAAGGGCAAAAACGTCGCCCCCAACGTCCTTGCCCCCGATGGAAGTCTGGCCATTCGCTTAGTCAAAGATGAGTTCTGCAAAAACCTGGTGTACCGCTACGGTCGCGCCCTGGTTTCGACCTCGGCCAACGTGTCGGGGCAACCTGCGCCGGACCGGTTTGAGGCCATTTCGGAGGAAATAAAACGCGGCGTGGATTACATTTTGCAACCGCCCGTCGCGCTGCAACCCGCCTTGCCCTCGACGATTGTGCGGTTGGGATTGGGGGGCGAAGTGGAATTTTTGAGAAAATAAACGACGTATTTTCAGCAGTAAACCGAAGCCCGATTCCGGCCCGATGAATTTTACCGAAACCCTGCAAGACAATCCCGTTTTTGACCTCGTGGCCCGTGCGGCGGCGGCGTTGGGCGTTCGTACCTACGTCATCGGTGGTTTTGTGCGCGATTTATTGCTTAAACGCGCCTCCAAAGACGTGGATTTTGTGTGCGTGGGCGGCGGAATCGAATTGGCCGAAAAGGTCATCGAACTGTACCAGGCTGGTACCAATCAGGGCAACAGTACGGAAGTCTCACTGGCGGTTTTCAAGAATTTCGGTACGGCCCAGGTTAAATTCAAGGGTTGGGAATTGGAATTTGTGGGTGCCCGAAAAGAGTCGTACCGCCCTGATTCGCGCAAGCCCTCCGTGGAAGATGGTAGCCTGGAGGACGACCAGAAACGCCGGGATTTTACGATCAATGCCCTGGCCATCAGCCTCAACCGGGATGATTACGGGCAACTGCTCGACCCCTTCGACGGCGTCGCCGATTTGCGACGAAAACTGATTCGTACGCCACTACCCCTCAGCCAGGGTGGCCCCGAATTGACATTCTCCGACGATCCGCTCCGCATGATGCGGGCCATCCGGTTTGCCAGTCAGCTTAATTTTGACATTGACCCCGATGCCTTCGATGCCATCGTTCGGATGAGCGACCGCGTCGGCATCGTGTCGCAGGAACGGATTATCGACGAACTCAATAAAATCATTTTGTCGCCCACGCCCTCGTACGGGTTCAAACTCCTCGATTCGGCGGGTTTACTCGACCACATTTTCCCGGAATTCGTGTTGCTCAAAGGGGCCGAACAAATCGACGGTAAGGGGCACAAAGACAATTTTTACCACACCTTGCAGGTACTTGACAACGTGGCCCGCGTGAGCGACGACCTCTGGCTGCGCTGGGCCGCCGTGTTGCACGACATCGCTAAGCCCGCCACCAAACGGTTTGAACGAGGCCGGGGCTGGACGTTTCACGGCCACGAAGACCTCGGTGCCCGCATGGTACCGGGGCTGTTTCGCAAACTGAAATTGCCGCTCAACGAAAAAATGCGTTTCGTTCGGAAACTCGTGCGGCTGCACCTGCGCCCCATCGCGCTATCGAAGGAAACCATCACGGATTCGGCCCTGCGGCGGTTATTGGTCGAAGCAGGGGAGGACATCGAGGCGCTCATGATCCTCTGCCGGGCCGACATCACCTCGAAAGATGGCAACCGGGTGAAGCGCTACCTGGCCAATTTCGACCGGGTGGAAGAACTGATGAAGGAAGTGGAAGCGCGCGACGAACTGCGCACGTTTCAGCCCGTCATTACCGGCGAATTGATTATGGAAACCTTCGGCGTGAAACCCTCACGCGAAGTTGGCATTATCAAAGAATCGGTCCGGGAGGCTATTCTGGAGGGCAGCGTAGCCAATACCCTTGCCGCCGCCGTCCCATTCATGCTCGAAGAAGGCCGCAAACTGGGTCTGGAGCCGGTTGCCGATTCAGTAAACACAAATGATTTAACGTAAACGATTACCCGATGCAAGACAACAACCTTAAAAAATTCTTTGGCGCGCTGCTGCTCATTTTAGGCGTCGTGGTGATGCTGTTTGCCTGCGTCGCTTTCCTCCGGGATGGCCAGCCCACGCTCGGTATGTCGGTTTCGCACTGGGAAGCAGTGGTGCCGTTTCTGGTGGGAATCTTTTTTCTGGGCATCGGTTCCAGCATGATTAACCGAACCTGACGAATTACGAATTACGAATTTTTTTGGACTGGTCAAGTTAGCCATTGCAACGGATTTAGCAAGGACGATGGGACGGTCGATTGCTCACTCCGTCAGGCGGGCAGTTTTTTGAACCGTTTCAACATCTGCCCCAACAGTTCCGCCGTCCATTCCCGCCGAACCGTCGAAAACCGGACGGGGACTGTGGTCCAGGTTCCGGAATCCAGGTATTCTTTCCGCACGTTGGCATCGAACAGTTTTTCGATGGTTATGCCCAACTCCTCTTGAATACTTTTGACGACGTGCGCGCCCAGCGCCCGGTAGCTTTCAAACTGACTTTCGGTAAAAAACTGGTCGGCGGTGGATTCGTGCGGAAAGGCCGGATTGGCCGAGGCGTAGTTGAACACGTCGCGGGGTTCGTTGCCGTAAATGCCGGGTTTGATGTACAGCATCAGCCCGTCGTAGTCCGAATCCGGTTTGGCGTCGTCGTTGCCGGGTTTAACGACCGCCGAATACCGAATCCGGCCCAGCGCCCAGTACCGCCCCGCCAGGGCCGAGGAGTCGGAGGAACGCGCCCGGATTTTAAACTCTTCCGAGAAATCGACGGGAATGCCGAGGTCGATGCGGATTTTGCGAATAGCGTTGCCCAAATCTTCGAGGGTGCAGGTTTCGTCGCAACCCGCGTCGCTGACCAGGATAAAGCGGTTACGGCGCAACACCATTTCGTACAGCCCGAGGTTTTCAAAGTGCCCGCCGTCGGACAGATAGACGTAGGGATTCGTGTCGTTGGTGTGGGCCAGCAATTCGTCAAAAATGGGTCGCACCGCCCATTTTGGCTCCGAGCGGGCAAAGGTATCGTCGCCCGCCGGGCCGGGATTGCCCAGCCACCAGCCGAGGCGGATGTTGAACAAAGTCATCAGAAAAGCGATGACCGGCGAGGAATGGTAGCCCATGTTGGGGCTGGCCGCTGCGCCGGAAATGGTCATCGCCGTGCCGAGGCTGATGCCCCGATCGCCACCGTAGAGTTTGCCTTCGGTTTCTTCTTCGGGCGCGTCCGGCTTATCCTTCAAACTTGTGGGCCGGTAGCCCAGGTGGGTGGCGCCCGCGTGAAGACACGAAACCGTAAACGACTCGGCCTTGCGCTCCTGCCAGGCCAGGTTTTCGCCCGCCACGAGGTTCAGCGCCAGGTTTACGACGTGAAACGGGCCTTTTTTTGCGTCGGCTCCACCCTGAAGCGGCGGCTCGGCCAGGTCGCCCATGTGCGGGTTGTCGGTATCGTCGAAACCGGTGAACGGGTCCGGCTGGCGTTCGCCCGGCGAGCGGGCGGCCCCCAGGTAGGCCCGAATCAGCCGCGCCCGGTACAGGGCATGGAGCGAAAACCGGTTGGTGTTGACTACCCTGGCGAAAAACCACCCGACTCCAAACAGAAAGACGAATACCAACATCGGAACAACCGGAGAAATCCGCGCCACTTCCGAAACGCTGAGTCGGTCCATCAGCGGCAACGATACGGGGAAACCGAAGGCTCCGGCCACGCCCCGAATCAGGGCCATGTCGAGCACCGACAGGACGACAAATAGCGCGGCGATGGTAGCCACGGTCACGATGGGCAGGGCGAAACCCGAAAGTAGCCCGATCAGGCTACTGGCATTGCCCATGCCCTTCCGCGAACCGGCCCCTTCGCCATTCCCGCCCGTTTTCGGACTTTTCCCGAGCAAAGCCGTCAGCAAAGCCGATCCCACGCCCAGGCCCCCGGCGGCCAGTTGGAGGCGTTCTTCCAAGGCAGTCACCCAAAGTGGGCCGCCCAGAACGAGGCCCGTCAGCGCCAGCCAACCCATTGCAACGATGAGAATCCAGGCCCCGTACCGCGCCGTCCACTCCCGCTGGGCGTCTTTGACGTAACGGCTGGCCAGGCCCTCGAAAAGGTAACCGGCCAGGAGTATGGTTAAAAACACGCTCGGAAAAGCCAGTAACGTGTACAGATATTCGTTCGATTCCGCAGAGAGCCGAATCAACTTTTCCCCCATTCCCTGCAACAGTAATCCGCCACCGCCGCCCGTCACGACGACGACCACGAGCATGATAAAAAACTGAACAGCCTTCGGTAGTTTGCTATGCGGCTGGGTCTCGGAGAGTAGAACTTCATTCTTTCTCCCGCGCACGTACTCGACAATCCACGCGCTCAACCACGCCACCAAGTGAACCAGCGCGCCCCCGACCACGAACAGCAGGGTGTCACGGTCAATTCGGTGGAGAAATCCTTTCGTCGTGTTCCAGTCCGCGTACCAAGGCCATGAAATCACCAGGTCCCAGTTTTTGTACCAACGCCAGGCCAGCATCCAGAGCAGGGTGGCGAGCATTATCGGGAGTAGACATTTTAGGAGAAATGATCCCTGATCCCGGTCGGCTTTACGAACGGGGGCCGTGTGGCGGTTCTCCCCCGGCTCCACCGGCGGCAGGTACGCGTGAACGAAGTACAGGCCGACGGTCATCAGACCCATCGCGACCACGGTCAGCCCATAAAACGCGGTCATTTGCCCCGATGGCCCCCAACCCTTGAATTCCACCAGCGTAATGGCCAGCCAGGGCAGCACCGCTACCGCCGCCAGAAAGGGCATAATAACCAGCCAAACCAGCAGCAAATTGCGCAGGTACGTAGAAATGAGCGTCCAGGTATCCGCCGAAAACAGGCCGGTGCGCGGGCTGAGGTAATTGCTAAACTGGCGCAGGTGCCGGATGGGTACGGCCTCCGGTTCCAGGGGCGAGTTGGTATCATCCCGCAGACCTTTGAGTTGGTCGATCACCCGGCCAAAACCCGCCTGGTGAGTCCAGGCACTGAGCCAACTCCCCAGGTAACCCCCGCCCGACACCGTGGAGAGGTAGTTGAACTTCCCAAGGACGTTGTCGTCGTTGGGTGTAGTCGGGAGCCGGGCCAGCCCCTGCACTACACCGAGGGCAAACGTAGCACTCCGAATGCCCCCGCCCGACAGGCAGATTGCCGCCTGGTTGCTGCCGCGCAGCGTGCTCAGAATTTTTTTCAAGCGGTCGTTTTCCCGGGGTTGAATGTACTCGACGAAGGCATCCTCGATCAGCAGGCGGTTCAGGTACCGGCACTCGTCTTCCGACCATTTTGAGGCCGGGGACCAAAGCTGATTTTGCTCGAAATAACTTTTCAGCAGCCCGCGTGTGTAGGGGCGCAGGGCGGTATCGCGCAACCACGGTTCGGCAGCGAGCAATTGCTTCGTGTCGGGGGTGTCTATTTTCTCCAGTAAGACCGTTTCCAGCAGGGAGGCAGAATAATTTTTGGCCTGGATTCCCTTCGCTTCCGGGTGGGCCTGAGTCCATTTGGCGAGCATGGCGTAGGGGTATTCCGATTTTGCCTCCCAACGCCTGGCGCTTGCTGGTTGCTCCCGCGCCGATTTTGCCACTACTGCACCCGGTTGGTGGGCGGCAACCCGCGCCAGGAGTTTTTCAACGTGAATGAACGGGATGGAAACCTGCACTTCCGCCGTGGCGGATTGGACGTTTTGTCCGTGAATGTGTTCGTATTCTTCTTCAAGAATTTCGTACAGCCGGAGCGAACGGGGCGTTGGCATGGGTGGGTTGTTTTGTGGGTTAAGAGGTTTTTTGCTGAAAGTCACGAAAGTTGTTGATCAACCGGCAGTGCCTTTGCTGCCGCTAACGTGGCCGAATGGCCGGACTAACGCTGTTTTTATACGCATGGACGCTGGGTTTCGGGCTTCAGTGCGGATTAGGCAATCCGCTGTACAAGTCAAGGGGTAAGCCATGTTTTGATAAACGCTTCCCCGTTTTCATACAAAAGCCGACGGATGGTTGCTTTGAGTTTTCCTTCGTCGACCTCGCCGTTTGCTTTCCGTTCGAGCAGGGTCGTGCCGCCATTTTCCCGACGATAGCTTTTCTCGGCTACGGGCAGCCAACGCATCAACACGGTTTCCAAACCGGAAAATTTACTGGCATCCCGGCAGTTAATCAGCGGGTTAATCAGCCCGTCGAAGTCACTGCCGATGGTGATGTGCGCCCAGGGGTCTTTGTCGGTTCTGATTTTTCCGGTAGAAACCACGTGTAAGATATTGAAGCAAAGCGACAGCGGGTGGCGTTCTTCTTTGGTCGGCAAGAAGAAAGATTCCGCCACGTCTAATTCCTCAGTGGAGAGTCGGCGAAACAACTCCGGGAAAAAAAACCGAAACTCTTCCGCCGACATATATTCTTCTTTATCACCTTTGGTGACGGCGTCCTGCCAACCCAGAATCCGCACGTCCAGGCTGATGCCGATCAATCCATCGCTGTTGAGCACCTCCTCGATGTCTTCGTCCATCAGGTTGATTGTCCAGGGATTGTAGGTAAAGGTTTTGTTGAAAACGCCCCATTCCCCGGCGGTGCGGCGGTGTGTTTCGACACTGACCACCGGCGTATTACTGGCTTTAAGCCGAATCAGTTTCGCCTCGCCGAGCGCGCTTTTCCATTCATCCACCGAGTACCCCGTGACCCCCATGTGGCTGGCGATGATGGGCAGCGCGTAGCCTTTGGCCCGCCGGTAGTCGTAAAAATCGAGCCGGGATTTCAGGCCCATGTGTTTGATGTCGATCAGCACGGGGGCGTCCTGTAGCTTTGGCGCGGCGGCGCTG
>JAJAZB010000013.1 GCA_026785975.1 Cytophagaceae bacterium
AATAGATTTTTTTCATGAAACGTAACTGGTTGTGGTTAAAGAATTTGATTAAGAAAGAACGCTTTCAAAGCGACATAGAAAAACACCCTTCGCCTCGCGCATTGACAGGAATAACCGGAATTTTTGAAAAAGGTTAGTAACCAACTGCTACGGGGTAACTACGAACTTCAGTTCGTAGCGCCGCGAAGGAGGCGATTTTCGGGCATTCCGCCGCGCTTCTACAAACTTCAGTTCGTAGAAGCGCGGCATCAATACCTAAAATACCCTACCAATTTGCCGCCGCGTGTCTCACAAACCGTCTAAATCCGCAATTGAAATGATTCACACCGACAGCACCACTTCCTCCGATTCGGCGTGACCGGTGCAGGTCAGCACCCAGCCTTCGGCCAGGTCGCGCTCGGTCAGCACGTCGTTGATGCGCATGACCACGCGTCCGCTTAGGCAGCGGGCCGCACAAGCCGAGCAGCGTCCGCCCCGGCAACTGTACGGCAACGGAATCCCGGCGGCGAGCGCAGCCGTGAGCAAATACGTACCCGGCGCAACGGCGAGGTGGTATTTGGTTTCCCGAAAAATAAGAGTAACCCGGCTGGGCGGGGCATTGGGATCGGTGGGGAGAACCTCGGCGACGGGTATGGCTTCGACAACGAAGTTTTCGAGACGAATCTGGTCGGGTCCAAAGCCCATGAACCGGAGCGTAATCCGAACCATGCGCATGAAGTCGGGCGGACCACAGACGTAAAATCGAATCATGGACCAATCCCCCTGAACGTGCAGGCGCACGAGCCGTTCGAGTAGGTGATTGTTGAGTCGCCGGGCGGGTTGGCCATCGGATGGAGTGCTGAACAAATGCAGTACCGTCAGCCGGTCGGGATGTTGTTGAGCGAGGAGATTCAACTCGTTGAAAAAAATCGCCGACCGGGCGTCGCGATTGGCGTCGAGCAACGTGATTTTGCGGTGGGGCTGGGTGTGCAGGGCCGTTTTCAACAAAGAAAACAAGGGTGTCATGCCGCTGCCCGCACCAATCAGGAAAAGCCCGTCCGTTGAAGCGTCGTCCAGCGTAAACCGGCCCGCCGGGGGCAGGCAGCGCAGTTCGTCGCCCATACGCAGCGAATCCAGCAGGTGGCGCGATACGGCCCCATTCGTGACCCGCTTGACGGTAATGGCCAAATCCTGGTCTGCCTCGGGCGATGAACTGAGCGAATACGAGCGGCGCACGTCACGCCCATGCAACGGCAAAAGTACCGTCAGAAACTGCCCCGCCCGGTAGGGAATAACCCGATTCTCCGTCGGTTCGAGCACGAAGGTTTTGACGTCCGGTGTTTCACGGATAATGCCCTTGATCCGTAGTCGGAGAACGACTTCTTCCATTGGCCGAATCTGATTCTATTAAGCAATTTACGGCAACCTGAATTCCGGGTTTTCGATCAGGCCCAGCACGTTGCCGAAGGGATCTTCGACGGTCGCCACCCAGACGGGGCCACCCACGTTTTGCGGCTCATCGCGCGGCAAAGCACCGAGTTGAATCAGGTACTGCCACGTGGCCTGCAGGTCGGCGACGCCCCAGTAGGTTACGGGCGTACCCCCGGCGGGTTGGAGGCTGGGGTCGAGGCCGAGTTCGTAGCCTCCCACGTTGAACCCCACGTAAAACGGCTCGTCGAAGTACGGGGCCAGGCCCAGCGCTTCGGTGTACCAGGCTTTAGTTTGTTGTAAATCGGGAGCGGCGTAAATGGCCGTGCGGAGGCCGAGAAATTTTAAAGACATACGATGCAGAAAAGACGATGAAACAAAAGAACAAAACCCCGATGGAAAGTTCAAATCAATCCGATCGGGGTTTTAAAAAAGCAACCGCTTCCTGCCCAAAAGCGGCTACTTCCGCTTGATTCCTGAGTACTCGCTCACGTCGAGGCGGGGTACCCGTGATTTGTAGGTTTCGTTGATGACTTTAATGTACTCGTTGGCAATCAGGGCGTAACCGCGCGGATTGGGATGAATCCCGTCCAGCGAAAAAACGGAGGTTGTTGAAATCTGACCGCCTTTGAATAAATCGGTATCGAGCGTAATCCGGTCTTCGGCGGTGCCGAGTTTCAACCGGAAAAAGAGCGCCTTCGCGTCCATGACCGGCCAGCCGTAGACTTTAGTTTCAGCTACCAAAATGGCATTGAACGCAGCAACGGCGGCCTTTGCCCGCTCAATCTCGTCGGCATCGAGCAGATCGTCGTTGTTGAGGGGATGGTTTCTGAAGAACCCTTTCGGAAAACCGGCTCTACTCAGGAATCCAATGGAATCGGCAGTGGTCAGAATCAGGTCGTTTTCGGTGGCCATGCGTACTTCGCCTTTGCCCGTGGTAATCCAGTAGCGGGCGATGTCCCGGCGAAAGGCCATGAAATTGGCTGGTAGCATTAACAAAGGTAAAAGCGTTGGGTCGGGCAAATTGGCCACGACGCCCCTCGCGCCGGTAGCGGCCAGGGTTTTGAGCAGTTGCTGACAAGCCAACTTAAACGTGCTGTCCTGGGTAATGGGCTTTACGCCCCCACTGGTCACGAAATTCTGTACGTCGTTGGTACCCAGCCAGCAGGTAAAAAAGGTGGGCTTGCTGTCGGCGATGGCTTCCAGATAGGTTTTCTGTTCGGCTCCGGCGGGCAGCAACCGCTCAAAAAAAGCATTCCCCTGGGCCGAGCCGTAACCCCGCAACGCGATGTCGCTCAGGCGGATGCCGGGAATGCCGAGGTTTTGGTTGGGACCACTGAATTTGGTGTAGAGAAGCGGGCTACTGCTGCGAATCGCCAGGTTGTCGGTCACGGGTGCCAGCGCCAACGTCGTCGACGAGCTGAGTTGCAGGTACCCCGAACCGTTCTCCTGGCCTTCGGCAAAGAGAGGTTGCGCAAAATCGCCACCCCCGGCGCGATTGAATTGTTGGGCCAGTAAATTAGGATACGAGCCTACCTGCCCGGACCGGTACAAGCCACCGTTCATGACCCCCGCCGTCAACGAATTGCCGATTGCTACGTAGCGCGAGAAATCGGCCTCACCCACGCGGGCCGATACTGGTTCGGGTGGGTGGCGGCAGGCCAGTAGCGCCAGCAAAAGCGCCGCCAGAGACATGAAACGGAAAAATAATGGGATTTTCATAAGTAAAATTTTGTATTCGTTGTACCTAAAGTTGGGGAATCTATCCAATAGTTCCGGTTTCCGAATCAGCGTATCCTAAACCCTGCCCCAATATTTACAGACTTCAAAAAATAAAACGAAAATTTAGAGAACGGCATGATTTGTGTAGGTAATTGAAAATCCCGAATTTGCTAAAAATCTTCGCCCATAAAATGTATCGGATCCGGCGTTTTACGTCCCTGAAACGCTTTATTACCCAATCGGCCCGACCAGCAAAAACTGGCATGGTATTGGCGCGTTTTGTTGCACCCACGAATGCGTCGTTTTCAACCAACTCTGACCGATGAAGCCGCTCTTTTACCGCTTGTTCGTGTACTTCGTTTTTTTGTTGCTGCTGTTCGGCACCCGGCCAGGTCTGGGCCAGAAGGAAGCCATGTACTCGCAGTATATGTTTAACATGATGGCCGTCAATCCCGCCTACGCGGGCAGTCGGGGTGCCCTCAGCCTAACGGGTTTATACCGGCAAAGTTGGGCCGGCATCGAGGGTGCTCCCGTCACGCAGTCGTTCACCGCCGATATGCCTTTGCGGGGTGAGCGCTTTGGATTGGGGCTTTCGCTGTTCAACGACAAGGCAGGCAAAATTGGTACCACAGGTGCTATGCTCAGCTACGCATTCAAGGTAAAACTTACCCCGCAGGGTACACTTTCGTTGGGTTTGCAGGCGGGCGCGCTCAACTACCGCGCAAATTTTGCCGATGTAAACACCGGTAACGTCGATCCCGCCTTCAATCAGAACATCAATAAATTTCTGCCCAATTTTGGCACGGGTATTTTCTACAGCACCGATCGTTTCTGCCTTGGGGTGTCCTGCCCGCAATTGTTGCGGGGTCGCCTCAACGAATACGTGAACGATACTCTGCGCAACGCCCGGCAGGAAAGGCGTTTTTTTGGCATGGCGGGTGCCGTGTTTCGCCCCAACGATGCCCTGGCGTTGAAGCCCTCCGCGTTGGTCAAAGGGGTTTCGGAAGCACCCCTGGCCTTTGATGCCAACCTCAATCTGTGGATAAATAACCGCATCGGATTCGGTGGGTCATTCCGAACCAGCAACGTAAATTTTCAAAAGGCCAACGATTACAACGGCCGCATCGGGGATGCCGTCGCGGGCCTGGCCGAGGTTCAGAGGAGCGATCAGTTTCGGCTGGGCTAGGCGTACGATTTTATGATAAGTAGCTTACAAAACTACAACAGCGGTAGCCACGAGGTGATGCTGCGCTACGAGTTTGGGTACGGCAAAAGCAAAATTTTAACGCCCCGCTATTTTTGATACCGACATCAACTGACCCCTACATTCAACTTCCGGTGTGCCCGCACAGCCCGGAAGTTTTTGCGTTTTTACGTATGAAACACATTTAAAGTCAATTTTCTTCCGGACGTTGTCGTTAAAAATAACGCAGGTGATTTGACTGCCGTTTCCGCTGTGTACGGTAAAACCATTCAGTTGATATTGCGATCACTGAATTCATAAAACTTACCCGAACGAGTACGTTATACTCAAACGGAAATGGTCTACCTGCTTGGAATTATACGGACGGTGCTGCTGATGCTGGCTTTGGTAGGCCTGTCGTCGGTGCTATTCACGCCGTTCAATTCCCCCGGCCCGACTCCAAAACGTACCCCATCGCCCGCCAACACTAAAACGCGTCGCCCCCAAAGGCCGGATCCCAACAGTCTGAATGCCCGCCTGCGCCAAGCCCACGCGTACCGGCTGGCCCAAAGTCCGCTGGCCGAACGGGTTTACGAAAACCTGCTTCACGTCAGCCCCGATCCCAAACTGTATTTGTACTACGCCCAGTCGCTGGCGCTCAACGGTAAATTCCGGGAGTCGCAGCGGGCTTTGGAGGAATATCACGTTCGAAAACCTGCTCTCCGCTCAACCCAGGCTTATTTTTCCAGGAAAGTGGTTCTTCGCAGCCCAACGCGGAAGAGCCGTTTCCTGCCGCCCATCACCGACCGCTACCGGGTCGAATACCTGAACATCAATTCGGAAGGCACCGAGTTTAGTCCGACGTACTACCGCCGTGGCCTGGTGTTTTGCGCCGGACGCCGCGACGCCAGCCAGCGCGATGCCGGCCGAAGCAGCTACCTTGATCTGTACTACCTGCCCGACCTGGGCGGTTTGCACGAGGGGGGGCCACCGCCGGGTTCATTGCGCAAATTGGGTTCGGGTACCTCGGAACCACGCCTGGGCACCGACCAGTACAGCCCCGCCACGGCCAATGATTCACGAAAGGTGGGCACTTACGAGGGGACCCGCATCGCCACCGGTCAGGGTTATGGCGACGACGACCCGCGCGGAGCCGACCCGCAGCGTACCAATCCGGGAAATGAGCCGCTGGATTTCTCCCGTTCGATCAACACCAAATACCACGAAGGCCCGGCTACGTTTACCAAAGATGGCCGTCGCATCGTGTTTACCCGGAATAATTTCAACAACGGGGATCTTCGCAAAAGCATCGATAACGTCAATAAACAAAAACTCTACACGGCTGAGGAAAAATCGGGTGCCTGGAGTGCTGCCCGGGAGTTGCCTTTCAATTCCGATGAGTACTCGACGGGCCATCCTACTTTTTCGCCCGACGATCAACTTCTCTACTTCGCCAGCGACCGGCCCGGTGGGTTTGGGGGCAACGATATTTACGTCGCCGAGTTTCGGAATGGGCAGTGGAGTGCGCCTGCCAACCTCGGGCGGGGCGTCAACGGCCGGGGCAACGAACTGTTTCCGTTCATCGATCCGGCGGGGAATCTGTATTTTGCCTCCGATGGGCATCCCGGACTTGGCGGGCTGGATTTGTTTTTTGTCGAAATGAATAACGCCGTGCCGGTGGGCAAAATCATCAATCTCGGAGCGCCCCTGAATTCGACCAAAGACGACTTTGGCATTCTGACGGACGGCGAACGACGCGAAGGCTTCATCAGCAGCAACCGCAAGCGGGGTGACGACGACATCTACCGGTTTGTTCGGGAAAAAGGGGAAGAGGCCTGCCGCTACCTGACCCTGACGGTGGTCGATGCCGACGACCAGACCCCCCTCGACAGCGTCGCCGTAACTCTGGAAACCCGCAGCGGGCGCACCGAAACCCGTAGCACTGTGGGTGGGCGCGTTGAACTATGCCTGGATAGAAATCAGGATTACCTTTTCCACGCGGAACGCTCTGGCTACCAATCCAATCTGATTGGCTTTTCAACGCGGGGCACGACCGACAATCAATCTTCGAGCCTTGAAATTCCGGTGCAAAAAAACCTCGTTGTTGCCGCGCCGCCCGTCGATAGCCTGAGTGATACGCCGGCCAATACCGCCGGGACGATGGGCAAAACCAGCAGCGGCGTATCGAAACTGCGGGGTGTTGTGCGCGGGGCAGACACGCGGCCATTGGAAGGAGTTATTGTGACTTTACGAAGCGATTGCGGCGGGCCGGTCCAGCGCGTCGTCACCGGATTGAGCGGGGCGTACGAGTTTTTTACCATCAACGGCTGTGACTACACGCTGGAAGCCACCAAAGTCGAATACCGCACCAAGACCAACCGAATCAGAAGGCCGACCAAAAAAACAACCGTTGCCAAAGTAATTAATACGGACCTGAGTCTGTGGAGAGAGGGAGACGCAGTGGCCGTTGACAACATTTACCACAATTACGGCCAAATGGCAATCCGGCCCGACGCCGCCCGCGAACTCGATAAATTGGTCGCTACGCTAAAAAAGAATCCGCAGATGGTTATCGAGCTACGGTCCCACACCGATAGCCGGGGCGACGCAGAAAATAACCGGATTGCTTCGCAACGACGCGCCAACCTGATCGTGGATTACCTCGCCGCCAGGGGCATTGCCCGTTTGCGCATGAAGGCGATGGGTTACGGAGAAAGTATGCCCGTCAATGAATGCCGGGACGGCGTCACCTGCACCGAGGCCGAATACCAGAAAAACCGCCGCACCGAATTCAAAATCATCCGCTTGAAATAGGGCATAGAGCAGAGGGCATAGGGCATAGTTATTCCCTTTTGGGTGATACTCTTGCTCCGTAGCGTAGGGACTGCGCGTCGGCGGTTTAAACCCTACGCTACGGAGCAAGATGCTGATATTCAGTTTTTTAGAAATATATATTCTTTCACCCGAAAGGGAATAAATGCACCGGCCCGGTATTTTAACTATGCCCTATGCCCTATGCCCTATGCCCTATGCCCTATGCC
>JAJAZB010000014.1 GCA_026785975.1 Cytophagaceae bacterium
GACCGCTCAATCCTGTTTTTTGAATCCATTATCTGATTTGGTCCACGAGTTTGAACCCTAACCTTTCCAAAAGGCAAACCCCCCGGTTTCAAAACGTTGCCAATGTTTGGGGAACAACCTCCTCACTCAATACATCTCTCCTCTATCCTCTCCCGGAAGGTGGCGGGGCGTCGGCGTTTTGCGTCGCTTTTTCCACGGCTTTTTCGGTCAAATACGGGTTAATCACCTGATTCTCAATCCGCCACAACTGGGGCACGATGGCTTGCCGGGCGGCGTAGTATTCGTCGTACACGGGAAAATACCGCAGGCGTTCGGCCATCACTTCGTCGTAGCGACCCAGCAGCCCCAGCAGCAATTCGCAGCCTTCACGCACGGCGAAGCGTCCGCTTTCGTGGCCGGTCACGTAGTCGGCCAGGCTGTTTTTCAAAACGTACTTCGTAAAAAGCGGATTGGAAGATCGCTTCACCAACACCCGCACACCCACCACGGCAGCCACCGACAGATCGAGGGCGTCATCGAAGAAAAAGGCCACTTCGGCGGGGTGCAGGCCGTGCTGATTCATGAAATGTTCGAGCACGGCCACTTTGTGTTTGGCCTGCACGTAACCCGCCTGAAAATGTTCGCGCCCGACAAGTTCGAGCGCCAGCCCGTTGTGAACGCCCGTGATGATGGCGGCGGCGGGCATCCGGCCCTGTTGCAGCCAGAGGCCGAAACGCAGCAGGTTGGTACCCATCGAATCGACCTCGCTGAAGGTGCTACTCCCCGACTCGGTTTTCACGCCGTCGTTGAACACGCCATCCCAGTCGAAGACGAGCGCTTTCACGCGGGTCATTTTTTCGGCCAGTGCGGGCGCGGGCGTGGCGAAGTAGCCCCCTGTTTTCTCGAAAATTTCCTGAATGTGTTGCATAAAAAATCCCCGTCCCCTCCCGAATACTCGGGACGGAACGGGGTGCAAAAGTAACCGATGTGATTGTGACTTTACGGGGAATTCCGGGAAAATCCCCGGGAAACCAAACTAATGACAAACAACACCACAAAGATGTAGAACAGGATTTTGGCGATTTCTGTCGCCCCGGCGGCAACACCACCGAAGCCAAAGATTGCGGCAATGATGGCGACAACGAGAAAAATGATTGTCCAACGTAACATGGCTTTGAGAATTTAAAGTGTTAGAGTTGACGTATACAGACTTGTTGCCCTTTACAAAAAATTCGGGCCAGTCAGAAAGGAAATGCAGGAAGGGAATTTAGTTGAAAATGTGTAGAAAAAAAGGGGCAGATGGAGCTTATCTGCATTCGGAACTTTGTCAAACAATTCCATTGTGGGTTCAAAACTTTGACAAAGTTAACCTGCTTGTCAACTGATGTTACGCAAAAACACCAATGCCCGTCATTGCGAACGTAGTGGGGATGCCCAGGCGAAGCAATCTGCCGCCGTAGACCATTCCAGAAAAGTTGGTACACCAAGGAATCTGGCCCGCTCCGACAGATAGCTTCGTCACGGTCCGCCGCTGCGGTTCCTCCCGCGCGGCGTCCGCTCGCAATGACGGGTTTGGGCTTTTTTTGCGGAACATTGGTGAACACCAACTGCTTACTTTTTGTGGGATAAAGCACAAAGGATCAACCGGATATCCGGTTGATCCTTTGCCTTTTTGAGTATTGATTGATAAGCGAAAGTAGGGTACGGCCTTACAAGCCGTTCCGGTAAATATTCAGAATCTGCGTACTCAACGCATAATCATACCTCACCTGCACAAGGTTAGTGCGGGCGCGGTCAAGGTTATTTTTGGCCAGCACGTAATCCGCCGAATTGAGCGTTCCGGCGTTGAAACGGCTTTCGGCGGTCGTGAAGGCCCGTTCCAGCGCGCGTACCTGTCCGGTTGTGGCCTGGTAGCGATTGGCCGCCGCGCGCAGGCTGGCGGCGGCTTGTTCCACCTGCTGGCGCAACAACAGGCGTACGTTGTCGGCGGCGACCTCCGACGTCTTTTGCTGGATAATCGCCGTCGTGATGCGGTTGCGGGCCTGAAACCCGTTGATGATCGGGATGCGCAGGTTGAGCGATACTGAGCGGTTGAGGTTGTTGCGCAGTTGTTCAAAGTAATTGTAATTGAGGTACGCACCACCCGGCGAGGAATTGTACACGGGCTGTTGCACACCACCCACCGTCACGTAGCCATCCGAGGTTCGTTCGACCAGCGTACCATCGGGTACAAACCGCTGCAAGCCGACACTGGAGTACAGCGTACTCAAACCCCCGTTGAGCGTCAGCGAGGGGTACGTCGAGGCACGGGCTACCTTCACGCCCAGCGCATCGCTACGCACGCGCAGTTCGGCGGCTTTGACGTCGGGCATCCGCTGGAGGGCCGCGTCGTAAACGGGCCGGGCCGCGTTCGGCCCGGCCAAAATTTCGCTGCTTTCAATCGTCGGATCCGTCAAGGGCAGCGGTTCTACGGTAAAATTGACCAGGTCGGTGCTGGCGGGTAGATTCATCGTTTGCAACAGCGTTAGTTTGGATAAATCGAGCGTGTTGCGGGCGTTGACCACGGCCAATTCGTCGTTGGCCAGTTGGGCTTCCAAATCAAACAGATTTCCCTCGGCCAGTACGCCAGCAGCCACAATCTTGCGGGTGCGATCGGCCTGTGCGCGGGTGACCCCGACCTGCCGACGGGTAATTTCCAACTGCTCCTGATTGGTCAAAACCGTCAGGTAATTCTGAATCACGGTAAGGGTAACCAGGTACCGCGCCCCCTGTACGCCTTGCACTCCGGCTTGCCGGAATAAATCGGCCTGGCGAATGGCGTTTTGCAACGCAAACCCGTTGAACACCGTCACGCTCGCTCCTACCTGATAGTTGTTGGACGTGACCTGCTGCTCGATGAACTGGTTGGTACTGGGGTTGATGTTGCGCCCAGCACTCAGGGCCTGCGAACCAAACAGGCTCAGCGTGGGTAGCCGGTCTTGCCGGGCCTGCGTCAGTTGGAGGGTACCACTTTCGAGTTGGAGTTGGGCCTGGCGCAGCAGCAAGCTGTTTTGCAACGCCGCCGTGACGCACTGATCCAGGCTCAGGCGCTCGCCGGTTGGGGATAAAGCGGGCGTTTGCGCAAAGCCGTGCCCTTGCAGAGCCAGCCAAAGCAAGCCCGCCACGAGAAGGTTGAACTTCATGGAAAATTGAGAGTTGAAAATTGAGTGTTGAGAATTGAAAATTCCCGACTTTTCACGAAACCGCCGCCTGCGGCTCAAGCCAGCCGTCTTTCAGGCGGACGACGCGCTGCCCGTAGGCGGCATTGACTTCCGAGTGGGTCACCTGCACGATGGTCACGCCGTCTTTTTGATTGAGTTCTTTGAATAAAACCATGATCTCCTCCGCCTGATCGGAGTGCAGATTGCCCGTAGGTTCATCGGCAAAAATGACTTTGGGTTCCACAATGAGCGCCCGGGCAATACCCACCAATTGCTGCTGACCGCCCGACAACTGGCTGGGAAACAGGTCTTTTTTGGCCACCATGTTAAAACGGTCGAGCAGTTCGGCCACGCGGCTTTTGCGCTCATTTCCCGAGGTTCCTTTGTAGAGCAGCGGCGTTTCGATGTTTTCGTACACCGTCAGTTCGTCGATCAGGTGGTAGGCCTGAAACACGAAGCCGATGTGGTTGCGGTGCAGTTCGGTGCGCCGCCGCTCGCTCAGTTTTTGCACCGGTTCATCCAAAAAGAAGTACTCGCCTTCCGAGGGTTCTTCGAGTAAACCC
>JAJAZB010000015.1 GCA_026785975.1 Cytophagaceae bacterium
AAAGAACGTTTGCGCCGAGAGCTATTGCTACCTCTCTTTGCCTGGAAGATCATCTCGTTTGTGATCCCTTCTACCTGTTTGGGAGTGCAAAGGTAATGCATTCCTACACCCCGTGTCAAGCCTGTTATTGAAAAAAACTGGAGATTGGTTGACAGTTTAAGCGAAACTGCTGCTTTACAGGTATTTACCAACGAAAAAAAATCACCGGTTTTTAATATCAGCGATAAAGGTGTGAATATCCTTCTCCAGATTGCTGGTTTGCCGTAAGATTTTAACAAAAGCACTTCCGATGATGGCTCCACTGGCGTGTTTCGTTGCTCTGAGAAACGTTTCCCGGTTAGAAATACCAAATCCGATCAACTGAGGATTTTTTAATCCCAGAGACTTGACCCGCTTAAAATAAACTTCTTGGTCGTCACTGATTCCCGACTTGGCTCCTGTTACGCTCGCAGACGATACCATATAAATGAATCCGTCCGACAAGTAGTCGATTTGGTGAATGCGGTCGTTGGAGGTCTGGGGGGTAATGAGAAATATGTTGAGCAGCCCATACTGTTCAAATAATTCTTTGTATTCCTCTTCGTATACTTCCAGTGGCATATCAGGAAGAATCAATCCATCCACACCCACTTCCTGGCAATTTTGACAAAATGCCTCAACCCCGAATTGCAAAACGGGGTTGATGTAACCCATTAACAAAACCGGCATTGCAATCTCCTGACGCATGGAGGCTAACTGCTCAAATAGTAACTTCAACGTCATTCCGTTATCGAGAGCCTGCTGGTTACTCTGCTGAATGGTTTCGCCATCAGCAATGGGGTCGGAGAAAGGAATACCTATTTCCACCAGGTCGGCCCCGCTCTCTTGTAATGCCTTCAGCACTGCCCTGGTGTCGCCGAGTTGGGGAAATCCGGCGGTGAAATAAATGCTGAGCAGGTTCTTGGGACTGACCTGCAATAGATGGATGATGCGGTTGGTCATGGGTTAAGATGAACGGAAATCGAGTACCCGAATTTAAATAAAAAACCTCCGAATAAGCGGATCGCTTATTCGGAGGGCGAGTTAATCATAGAAAATGCTACTGGATATATTTCATGTACGTAGCTAAGTCTTTGTCACCCCTACCCGATAAATTGATGACAACTACTTCGTGCGCACGAGCGCCGAGCCGGGACAAGTGCGCCAGGGCGTGAGCGGTTTCAAGGGCAGGAATAATGCCTTCGAGTTGAGCCAGTTCAAAGGCAGCCTGAACGGCCTCTTCATCCGTAGCCGAGTAAAACTCCCCACGACCACTATCGAACAGGTAAGCGTGCAAGGGGCCAATGCCGGGATAATCAAGACCGGCTGAAATCGAATAGGGTTCGGTGATCTGTCCGTCATCAGTCTGCATCAGGATGGTGCGGCTGCCGTGGAGTACACCCGGTTTGCCCAGCGCCGTTGTTGCCGCCGAATGGCCCGATGTGAGGCCCTTGCCCGCTGCTTCGAGGGCAATTAATCGCACAGAGGGTTCATCCAGGAAATGATAAAATGCACCCGCCGCGTTGGAGCCGCCGCCTACGCAGGCGATGACGTAATCGGGATTTTCCCGGCCCGTTTTTTCGCGCAGTTGCCAACGGATTTCTTCAGAAATAACGGATTGAAAACGGGCCACCATGTCGGGGTACGGGTGCGGCCCCACCACACTACCAATGATGTAATGCGTATCCACCGGATTGTTGATCCAGTGTCGCATGGCTTCGTTGGTGGCATCTTTGAGGGTTTTCGAGCCGCACGTGGCCGCCCGAACTTCGGCTCCGAGCATTTTCATCCGGGCTACATTGGAGGCCTGCCGTTCGATGTCAAGCTCGCCCATGTACACGATGCACTCCATCCCCATCAGCGCACAGACGGTAGCCGTAGCCACGCCGTGCTGGCCGGCACCGGTTTCGGCCACGATGCGTTGTTTATTCAGCCGCTTGGCCACGAGTATCTGCCCGATGGTATTATTGACTTTGTGAGCACCCGTGTGGCAAAGGTCTTCGCGCTTCAGGTAGATCTGAGTGCCATATTTTTCGGAGAGACGACTGGCGAAAAACAGGGGTGTAGGCCGCCCCACGTAATCGCGCAAGAGTGCTTGAAATTCAGTCTGAAACGAAGGTTCTGCGATAATTTGCAGGTAATTTTTCCGAAGTTCTTCTACGTTCGGATAAAGCATTTCAGGGACAAACGCACCACCAAACCGGCCGTAGTAGCCTTTCTCGTTGACATGGTACTGAGTTGCTTCTTCAATCATAGCGTATTGGCCAACGGCCCGTTTTCATTCAACCTCCTCTTCAACCGGGTTCAATTTTGTCATCAATTGACGGATTTTTTCGATGTCCTTCAGCCCCGGCTCGATCTCAAATTTACTGTTAATATCAATCGCGTGTAGTTTCAAGTTCAGCAGTTCGCCGACCTGCTCGACGTTGGCCAGGCTGATGCCGCCCGATAAGAAAAACGGTTTGTCGTTGTCGTAGCGGTTGAGCAAGGTCCAGTCGAATGCAAGGCCACTGCCCCCGGCGACAGCCGTTTTAGTGTCAAACAGGAAAAAATCGCAATGGGGTTTATAATTGTTGAGTTTAGTGAAATTAAACGCCTCATCAATGGCAAATGCTTTGATGATGTTGATACCCTTGAACTGGAGGTTTCGGCAAAAATCAGGCGTTTCATCGCCGTGGAGCTGCACGTAATCGAGGCTGTACTTGCGGGCTGTGCGTACAATGTGCTCGACACTGGCATTCACAAAAACACCGACCTTCTTCACCCAACGTGGCACACTTTTCACCAATTCGGCATCGAACGATTCGCCAACAAACCGGGGTGAACCTTCATAAAAAATAAACCCTACGTAATCGGGCTGGAGTTCCAACAACTGGTTCAGGTTTTCGGAATCCCGCATTCCGCATACTTTGATTCGCATGGTGATGGCCGGTTTTGAGGTGGAAATTAAATTTAAAAATCTGCGTTGGCTGCCGCTCAGACGTAATGCTTCTCGCGCAACTGGTTCACCAATTCGGCCAGTGCCTGGGCGGGCTGGTCGGTTTTCATAAACGTTTCGCCAATCAGGAAACCCCGGTAGCCTGCCGTTCGCAGTCGTTGGATGGTGTCCACTTCGCCAAGTCCGCTTTCCGATATTTTTACGAAATCGTCGGGAATGTGCTCGGCCAGATCGAGGGAGGTTTCAATGGAAACCGTGAAATTTTTCAGATTCCGATTATTAACCCCCACCATGTCCACGTTCGGGTTGAGGCTGCGCTCCAACTCCGCTGGATCGTGTACTTCCAACAGCACTTCCAACCCTAACTGATGCGCCCGCCGGGCCAGCGTATCAATTTCAGTGTGCGACAAGCAAGCCGCGATGAGCAAAATCACGTCGGCTCCCCAGGCTTTGGCTTCCCATAGTTGGTACTCATCGATCATGAAATCTTTGCGCAAAATGGGCATCGTCGTATTCGTTGCCCGTGCCTGACGAAGGTCGTCGGAAGTGCCGAAGAAGAATTCCTCATCCGTCAGCACCGAGAGGCCCGATGCCCCGGCGTCGGCGTAACCCCGGGTCACTTCCGTGACGAGCGCTTTGTCGTTAATAATGCCTTTGGACGGTGATTTTCGCTTAAACTCCGCAATGACGCCCGAGGCACCTTCGGCCAGTAAAGCCTGCCGCAATGAATGCGTAGGCCGCCCAAAAGCCGGAAATAATTCAAGCTCTCTGACGGAAATATTCGCCTTGCTCTGGGCTACTTCCCGCCGCTTGAGGATAATAATGGAATCGAGGAGGTTCAAGTTCGTTCGTATAAATCGGTTTGCTGCGGAAACCGTTGTTCAAAACAGCTTATTCGTGCAGAAGCCCTAAGTTTTTGTCCTTAATTTCTTCGCGATCGAGCGGCAGAAACTCCTCCCAAAACGCGACCGGAGGCACGGCGGCTTTACAAATGACGGGTTCCTTCCTGACCGGATGCACAAAATACAACCGCCGGGCGTGGAGGTTAATGTTTCCGTCCAGATTAGGTTTAGGAAATCCGTATTTGGTATCCCCGCGAATAGGGCAACCCATCGAGGCCAGTTGCACCCGAATCTGGTGCGGACGACCCGTAATCGGTTCGACTTCCAGCAAATAATGTCGGTTGATTTCGCCCAGCAACTGGTACGTCAATTCAGCTTTTTGCGAACCGGACACTTCTTCCTCATAAGCTGTTACCACGTTGCGCGCTTCGTCCTTGACGAGCCAATGCACGAGTTTGCCTTTGGGTTCGGGCGGGCGGCGGGCCACTACGGCCCAGTACGTCTTTTGTACCTGGCGGCGGCGAAAAATTTCGTTCATCCGCTCCAACGCTTTGGAGGTGCGGGCAATGACGACCAACCCGCTTACGGGGCGGTCGAGCCGGTGTACCGTACCCAGGAAAACCGCTCCGGGTTTGTCGTATTTTTTCGCGATGTACTCTTTGAGAAGGTCCGATAAGGTCACGTCGCCGGTGTCGTCGCCCTGCACGAGCAGACCGGGGGCTTTGTTGACGATGAGAAGGTGATTATCTTCGTAAACGACGTGAAACGCGTTGCTCATTGAAAAAATTAGCCGCCTTATTCCAGAATATAGCGGTGGTATTTAACACTGGTTGTCAACAAAGCTAACAACTATTTCCCATTGCGGCTACAACCGCCGGGCTGTATTTTCCGGCAGGGGCGGTCGGGGTCGCTGGTCGATATCGCCTTAAAATGACGTTTTCAAGTTGGGAGATATCACGGTGCTTCAGGCCGTAGCCAGGCTACTGCTTGTTGCTATCCACCGCGATGCGGTTTTCGCGGTTGGCCAATTCCCAGGCCGTGTGGAACACCAAACGCGCCACTTTCTCAGCTTTGTCAAACTGTATTTTGTCCACGTCGTCCGTGGGTTGGTGGTAATCGGCATGAACCCCGTTGAAGAAGAACACCACGGGAATTTTGTTTTTGGCAAAATTGTAGTGGTCCGACCGATAGTAAAAACGGTTGGGATCTTTAGGATCGTTGAAGGTATAATCCAGATCCAACTGCGTGTACTTCTGATTAGCCAACTCGTTGATCGTGTGGAGCTCCGATGAAAGTTTGTCGGAGCCAATCACGTAGATGTAGTCGCCCTTCCCTTCGTGGTCTTTGTCCGTGCGACCCACCATGTCGATGTTCAAATCAGCAATAGTTTTTTCCAGGGGAAAAACCGGGTTTTTCGTGTAATAATCCGAACCCAACAGCCCTTTTTCCTCGCCCGTCACGGTCATAAACAACACACTCCGACGAGGCCGGTTGCCTTCACTGGCAGCCTTGCCAAACGCCTCCGCGATTTCGAGTACGGATACCGTACCCGAGCCATCGTCGTTGGCTCCGTTGTTGATTTGTCCGTCGGCGCTGATGCCGATGTGGTCGTAGTGGGCCGTGATGATGAGCACTTCGTCTTTCTTGTCGGTGCCTTCCAAAAAGCCCAGTACGTTTTCGGTTTGGATCAATTCTTCGTTACGGGCGGCTTTCAACGCGATGTTCTGCGGTTTCACGCTCCCGGCAGTGGTCGCTTTGCTACTCGAAATTTTCTCGCGCAACTGAGTCAATTTCGCGGGTTTAATTTTCATCAACTCGGCGGCGAGTGCAGGAGTAATAAAAACCGCGGCGGTATTCGTGGCCGACTCGGGCTTGCTCCGGTCTTTGAATTCGACCCGGTTCATCAACCGATTGTAGGTGGCCATTTGCCTGGCCTTAATCGCAAACGCATCGGGGGTATCCTCGGAGACGATGAAAAAAGCTTTTGCTCCTTTTTCGCGGGCCAGGCGCTGCTTGTTCTGCCAACTGGGCTGGCCCGACCATTTATTGGTGCTTCTGGTATCGCCCGACACGAGGTAATTACCCTCGCCGTTTTTGGGTTCACCCGCAAAGACAAGCACGGCCTTGCCCGATACGTCGAGGTTTTTGTAGTCGCTGTACGTATCCGATTCGATGCCGTAGCCCGCAAACACGACATCCAGCGGGGTTTCGTCGGGCATGGAAGTTAGGCCGTACACGTAAAAATCTTCATTGGCATTTTTGCGCGCGCCTTTGGACGTTTTCACGTAAACTTCCCCCCAACTCCGTTTCACCAATTCAAAAGGCTGAAACCACGAGGAACCATTCACAATGGGTTTGAGGCCGGAGTTGGCAAACTGCGCAGCAATGTACCGGGCGGCTTTTTTCTGACCCGGCGAACCGGTGTCGCGGCCTTCGAGACTATCGGCGGCAATGATGCGGAGGTGTTTTTCGAGGTCCGTGCGGGTAATGGTTTCGGCAAAGCGGGCGGGTACGTCCTGGGCCTGCACGATGCCGACAAGCCCGGCGACCAATCCCGTGAGCAGTATTCTCTTCATAAAAAGATTACGTTGGCGTTGAATTATTTACAAAAGTAAAAAGCCTCTGGCGTATTGCCAGAGGCTTTCAGGACGAATGGTTAAGGATTAGTGGTTTGGTGGTGCAGAAAGCACTGCTTTTCGAGCGACGAGTGACCGCAGGCAGGGAAACAAGTGCCTGTTACTACCGATTAACGGCTTGGACTAAGAAACTGATTCGGCGTTGATTTGCTGAATAACCGTCCCAGCCATCTTCTGAATGCCTTCAATTGCGCCTACCACTAAACAAATGGGAACCAGCAGTGGAGCAAACATAATCCACTGTAGAGCGCGGTAGAATTTTGGGTTATTTGACAGCATAGTATTTGGTGTGATAGGTGGTCTGGGTAAAGAGTACTGACTATTTCTATCCGTCTTGCTTGGGATTTCAACAACTACCGTGCCGTTCTCAAGAAATCTGCTCTCACTCAGTACAATTTTTTACTCGTTTTATACTAAACCCGTTTATTTTAACAAAGTTATCAGAATGTTAACAGGTTTTTGAGAATTTATTGGACAATATTTTCAAGATTTTATTAGCAGAAATCCTGAAAACAGGCGTTCTGCACAAAAACTGTCAAACGGCTTGGGAATCAGCAGAATTCGGGTTGAAGCGATTAAAAAAGTTCGCCCGTACGAAAATTAGGCACGATGCCCAGGTGACGATACGCCTTCTCCGTCGCCTCGCGGCCCCGGGCGGTGCGCTTGAGGTAGCCTTCCTGAATCAGAAACGGCTCGTAGACTTCCTCAATGGTTTCGGCTTCTTCGCCGCAGGCCGTGGCAATGGTCGAGAGACCCACCGGCCCGCCTTTAAATTTATCAATGATGGTGTGCAGGATCCGGTTGTCCATTTCATCGAGGCCATCCACATCGACGGCAAGGGCGGCAAGGGCAATTTCAGCAATTTTTACCGAGATGCGTCCATCGCCTTTTACCTGCGCGAAGTCCCGGCTACGGCGCAACAGGTTGTTGGCAATCCGGGGCGTACCCCGGCTCCGGCGGGCAATTTCGTACGCGCCGGTATCGTCGATGGGCGTGTCCAGAATGGCTGCCGAGCGTTTCACAATCGATGTAAGCAATTGGGCATCGTAATATTCTAACCGGCAATTAATGCCAAAACGAGCGCGTAGGGGCGAGGTGAGTAGCCCGGCGCGGGTTGTGGCACCAATGAGCGTAAAGGGATTCAAGCCAATCTGCACACTGCGGGCATTGGGACCACTGTCGAGGAGAATGTCGATTTTATAATCTTCCATGGCCGAGTACAAATACTCCTCCACGACGGGATTCAGGCGGTGAATTTCATCGATGAAAAGCACGTCGTAGGCTTGCAGGTTGGTGAGCAGCCCCGCCAAATCACTCGGTTTGTCGAGCACCGGACCCGACGTGATTTTGATATTGGCCCCGAGTTCATTGGCGATTATGCTCGATAGCGTCGTTTTCCCCAGCCCCGGCGGGCCGTGTAGGAGTACGTGGTCGAGCGCTTCTTCGCGCTGCCGGGCGGCCGTGACAAAAACTTTGAGGTTGTCAAGCACTTTGTCCTGCCCCGCAAAATCATCGAACGAAAGCGGACGCAGAGCGCGTTCAACCTCTTTTTCGGCCTGCGTAAGTCCCTGTTGGCTACCTTTTAGAAATTCTTCCCGCATTGTAAAGTTGGCGTTGGGTAAACCTGCAATTTCCGCTTGGCCTCATCCGCTTCAAGCGAAAATCTTTAAAATCAAAGGTACTAATTTCGGTAGACGAAATGGGGCATTAGCGGTTCAGTTTTCCCGTCCGAAATACGTCATAAATCCCCTGCGAAAAAATGGCAATCAGCAGGATGGGCAGCAGGTGTGCGCCGTAGATGAACGCCTTACCGGTAAGCCGGTAGGTGCCACTCGAAAACTTGAAATACACGTTGAGCAAAATGACCACGGCACCCACCAGCAACAGCGCCAACGCCAGCACCGCAGCCCGTGCTGACAGCCAGCGTTTACAGACTTCCGTCAGGCCCCAGGCCACGGCTATCGTCGCGCCAACCGTGAGCAAAGCACGGGGGAAGGTTTTGAGGTAGAAGTAATTATAGAACAAAATACCGATGCGCCCAACGGGGTTAGGATGCGCCAGCAAAAAGGCGTCGGTAATAGTCAGGATGATGAGCAGGATGTGGTAGGGCCGGAGATTCATGCCGTTGAGATTTTGGGCAAAGCAACAAAAAAGCCCGCGTTGTTTGCTGCATTTCTTACAATTGCGACCACTTTTCTACGTCTTTCCGGTAACTACGCCCGACGGGAATCCGGCGTTGGCCCGCCGGGACGTTTTCCAGTTCAATCTGTCCCCGGTTGAAGCGCCGCAGGCTACCGACTGGCACCAGAAACGACTTGTGTACGCGTACAAATCGTCCGGCGGGCAACAGATTCTCGGTGACTTTGAGCGATCCCTGCACCACGTGTCGGCCCTCAGGGGTAAATACCAGCGAGTAATCTTTCAAGCCCTGAACGTACAGAATATCGTTCAAAGCCACGTTGATGCGTCGCGTACCCGACTTGAGCCAGATG
>JAJAZB010000016.1 GCA_026785975.1 Cytophagaceae bacterium
GCCTTCAATCAGTTCCAGAATCTTCTGCATTTTCGGCAAAAAACGCGTCCAGAGCGCCTCCATTAAATACGTGTCGTGTCGCCGGGCGGCGGCAATCATGCCCGCGACTTGCCAGCCGTTGATGGCAAGAGGTTTTTCGCAAAGCACGGGAATGCCTTTTTCCAGCAGTGTAATCGTGTTTTCGGCGTGGCCGTGGTGAGGCGTGGCAATGTACACCACGTCGAGGTCGGGGCAGGTGAGCAGGCCCTCGTAGCTGCCAAACATATGCGGTGCGTTGTATTGCCCGGCAAAGGCAACGGCGCGCTCATTTGAAGTCGAAGCCACGGCGTGCAGGCGGGCGTTGGGTAGGGTTAGTAAATCCTGGGCAAACTTGTGGGCAATCCGGCCCAAACCCAGTATGCCCCAGTTGAATGTCTTTTCCATGATGCAAACTAAACGTGAAATGTTGAGTTTTGAATAGCGTGTGGCTGTCCGTGTTGGTTTAATCCGGCCATCTACTTCAAACTCAACCATTCAACAAGGTTCCCGCCGTACCTTTGTCACCTAATCGCAATTCATCATGGCTGTCGTTCCGTACAAAGAGCAGAAATCCGGCAAGAAGGAGCAGGTTGCCCAGATGTTCGATAACATCTCGCCGAAGTACGATTTTCTAAACCACGTTCTCAGTGCCGGTATCGACATTCTCTGGCGCAAAAAAGCCATCCGGCTTTTGGCCCCCGCGCAGCCAAAAAAGATTCTGGATGTGGCCACCGGCACGGGAGATTTTGCCATCGAGGCGATGAAACTCCAGCCCCAGAAAATCGTCGGCGTGGATATTTCGGAGGGGATGCTGGCAATTGGGCGGGAGAAAGTCAAAAAACTTGGCATGGATTCTGTCATCGAACTGCGCAAGGGCGACAGCGAGCGGTTGCCGTTTTCGGACAATAGCTTCGACGCGGTCATCGTTTCCTTCGGAGTACGTAATTTCGAGAACCTCGAAAAAGGTCTCCGCGACATGAATCGTGTGCTCAAACCCGGCGGCACCTGCGTGGTGCTGGAGTTTTCCAAGCCGCGCAACGTATTATTTAAGGCGGTTTATAATTTCTATTTTAAGTACATCACGCCAACCATCGGGGCGGTTTTCTCCAAGGACAAGGCCGCGTATAGTTACCTGCCAGAGTCGGTGCAGGCTTTTCCGGATGGTGCCGATTTCCTCAGGATTTACGAAAAAGCGGGCTTTACGCAAACCAAATGCATTCCACTTACCTTCGGCGTCAGTTCGATTTACCTCGGAAAAAAATAATCCTGCTGGCCTTACTCGCCCTGGCGGGGGTATCGGCGCAGGCCCAGAACAAGCTGTACCAGCGCCGATACATGGAGTTTTACGACGATAAAACGGTGCATTACGGCTTCTTTTTTGCCTTGCCGATGACCCGTTTCAACGTCAAACACAGCAATGCTTTCGTCGCCAACGATTCCACGACGGCCATCACCTCGCCCACGCAGGCGGGTTTCCGAATGGGCTTCGTACTCAACGCCCGGCTCAATCGTCGCTTCGATTTCCGGGTGATGCCCACCGTTTCGATCTACGGGCGCTCGGTAAATTATCGGTTTCAGGGGGGAACCGAACGAACGCAACTGCGCGAATCGACCTGGGTCGAGGTGCCGCTGTTGCTCAAATACAAATCGGAACGGCGCGGCAATACCCGAATGTACCTCGTCGGCGGGGCACGCTTCGGCATCGAGTCGAACGTGCGGAAAAAAGAGAACCTGGGCGTAAACCGCGAGCGGCTCGCCACCCGAACCGCCGACATCGCGCTGGAGTATGGCGTGGGGCTGGAGCGCTTTTTCGAGTTCTTTAAATTTTCGCCCGAACTGCATTTTTCCCACGGCATCGTCAACCTCTTCGAACCCAACCGGAGTGCTTACAGCCAGGGAATCAGTCGCCTCAACAGCCACACCGTGACGCTGTATTTAATGTTTGAATAAAGTTGAAAGCGGTCCGCCGCGCGGTTGAAAATTGAGAATTGAAAATGAACAATACTTTCAATTCTCAACTTTTAATTTTCAACTACTTTTACCCCCATGAAATCCCGTTTTTCGCAAATTCTTCTCGTCGTCGCGGCCCTCATCGGCCTCAACGTGCTGGCTTCGTTCGTCTTTTTTCGGGCCGATTTGACGGAGGAAAAACGGTACAGTTTGTCGGAAGCCACGGAGCGGCTGCTGGTCAATCTGGACGCGGACGTGTACGTAAAAATCTACCTCGACGGGGAGCTTCCCCCCGGATTTCAGCGCTTGCAAAATGCCATTCGTGAAACCCTCGATGAGATGCAGGCGGTGGCAGGCGGCAACCTGAATTACCGCTTCATCGAACCGGCTAGCACCACCACCGACCCCAAAAAACGATCTGAGTTTTACCAGCAACTCGCCGAAAAAGGCATTGTCCCCACCAACGTTATCGAAGGCGGCGAGGATAATCGCCGGGAGCGGTTGATTTTTCCGGGTGCGGTGCTGTCGTACAAAAACCGGGAGGTGCCGGTGCTGTTGCTCAAGGGCAACATTGCCCGTTCGCCGCAGGAAAATCTGAATCTTTCCTACGAAAATGTGGAGTTTCAACTGGCCACCGCCCTAAGGGAACTGACGCAAAACGAGAAGAAAAAGATTGGCTTGCTGACCAATTACACCCGCGTTCCGGCGGGCCGGTTGGCCGATTTAATCGTGTCGTTGCAGCGGAACTACGACGTTTATCAAGTCAATCTGACCAACTCCGCCACGCTCGACGGTATGGGTCTGGATGCCGTGATGGTGGTAAAACCGGATACGGCTTTCAGCGAGGCCGACAAGTTTAAACTCGATCAATTTATCGTGAAAGGCGGGCGGGCGTTGTTTTTCGTCGATGCGTTGAAAATTGACAGCGTCGGGCGGGAAGGAACCTACGCCTACCCGGCCCAACTCAACCTTGACGATTTGCTTTTCAACTACGGAATTCGGCTCAACGTCAACATTGTCAAGGATTTACTGAGTGCCCAGATTCCGCTCAACGTGGGCAACCTCGGCGACAAACCCCAGGTGCAGTTGATGCCCTGGCGGTATTTTCCCCTGCTCAATTCCTTCGGCAACTCGCCCATCGTGCGCAACCTCGACGCGGTGTACTGCCGGTTTGCCGGAACGCTCGACACCGTGCGGGCCGACGGCATCACCAAAACGCCGCTCTTGCTGACCTCCCGCTACACCCAATTGATGAAAGCGCCCGCGCTGGTCACGTACAACGACGCCCGGCAGCAGCCCGACCCGCGTAGCTACCAGGCGGGGCCGCAGATGATTGCCTGTTTGCTGGAGGGACGGTTTGAATCGCTGTACAACAACCAGATTTTACCCGGCGACCCCCGCGCCAACGGCTTCCGGGCTACGGGCGAACCGTCGAAAATTGTGGTGTGTTCGGATGGCGATTTGCCGCTGAATGATTTTGATTTCAAGAGAAATGTACCGCTACCGCTCGGTTTCGACCGATTCAGCGCAGACCGGCATATTTTTTCCAATAAAGAATTTATCCTCAACGCCGTGGACTACCTCATTGACGAAAATGGGGTAATCACCGCCCGCAACAAGGAAGTCCGCCTGCGCCCGCTCGATGCCCTGCAAGTGCGCGAAAACCGGTCTTTCTGGCAAGGGCTAAACTTGGCCGCGCCGTTGGTACTCATTGCGCTGCTGGCTGGCGTTTGGCAGGTGGTGCGGCGAGGGCGGTTTGCGCGGTAAAGGGTTTGAGGTTTGATGGTTTGTTAACTTTCAAAACTTATACGGATTCAATTTTTTCATGTCGTAGGGGCAACCCTTGCGGTTGCCCGGCAGCGGATTGGAACGATGCCCCAGC
>JAJAZB010000017.1 GCA_026785975.1 Cytophagaceae bacterium
ATTTTTTTTTGTTGAACCTTTTTGGCATCCCGCCGTAGGAGTGACCTTGTATTTCGCCACGGCGCAAGGTCCCTCCTACGTGGGGATGACAAAGAAAAATAAACCAAACCCCCATGACCACTCTCCAAAAAATCGGCCTCGGCCTGTTCATTGCGGGCCTCGCCGCGTTCATCGGCATTCTCTGGTTGGGCGAGTACCGCCTGACGGACCAGATGTTGAAGGACAACCTCAAAAAAGAGCATTACGCCCTCATCGCCCCCAAGTTGGGCGGCGTACTCGACAAGACGTACACCTCAAAATGGGCTTTCATCGGCGATTTCAAAGGCGTCGTCAACGGCCTCAACGAGGAGTACAAAAGCAAACAGCAGGGGGACAAAGTCATTTACGACAACTACGCGTTTCCCATCACCAAAGCCGCCACTACCGGCGCGGTGAAGGAACAAAGCTGGCTTTTGTTCTGGCTCAGCGTGGGGCTGGGCGTGCTGGGGGCTTTGCTCTATATTTTGCCCGGACGCCGGAAACTACCCGGCATCAAAAACAACGGAATTTTTTATAAAAACGGCAAGCGAAATTCCGCCACCAACCGGGGACTCATCGGCTGGATCGTGGGCACGGGGCTGATTCTGTTTTATATCGGGCTGTATTTCTACCCCGAATACCTCGCCAACTGGACGTTCCTCTTCGCACCCGTCGGGCGGGCCATCAACGGCAACGAGTCGCCGAGCCAGTGGTTCGTGTACGGGTGCCTGTACACGTTGGCGATCTTGGTGATGGGTATTCGGATGCTGATCAAGTACCGGCACAGCCCCTACCAGCGGTTGCGCACGGTTTCGGTGATGTTTTTCCAGACCAGTTTCGCCTTCCTGATTCCCGAACTGCTGGCGATTTTGAACCAACCCTACCAGGATTTAAAAAACATTTGGCCGCTCGACTATTCTTTCTTTTTCGATTACAAAATCAATGAGAAAATCCAGGCGGGCAATTTTGGGGTGTTCATGCTGGGCTGGGGCATTTTCCTGATCGTGGTGGGCGTACCGCTGATGACGTATTTCTTCGGTAAACGCTGGTACTGCTCCTGGGTGTGCGGCTGCGGGGGTCTGGCCGAAACCCTCGGCGATCCCTACCGCCAACTTTCGGATAAATCGGTGAAAGCCTGGAAAATCGAGCGCTACCTGGTCCACAGTGTGCTGGTGTTTGCCGTGGTGATGACCGCCGCCGTGCTGTACAGTTATTTCTCGGGCAACCCAAAACTATTCGGTTTCCTCGGCAGCAATTCCCTGCGCGGCAGTTATGGATTTTACATCGGAGCGATTTTCTCGGGGGTGGTGGGTACGGGCTTCTACCCGCTGATGGGCAACCGGGTTTGGTGTCGCTTCGGGTGCCCGCTGGCGGCGTACCTGGGGCTGGTGCAACGCTACCAGTCGCGCTTCCGCATCACCACCAACGGGGGGCAATGCATCAGTTGCGGCAACTGCTCGACGTTCTGCGAAATGGGCATCGACGTGCGCGCCTACGCCCAACGTGGGCAGGACATCGTGCGCTCGAGTTGCGTGGGCTGCGGTATTTGCTCGTCGGTGTGCCCGCGTGGCGTACTCAACCTTGAAAACGCCGACCCAAAATCCCGCCGGATCAACGTGGAAAGTGCCCCAATTCTGCTGGGAAACGAGGGAGTGAAGTTGAAAGTTGAGAATTGAAAGTGAAACACTACTTTCAACTTTCAACTTTCAATTTAAAGAAGTGTATTATTGAGCAAACCCAATTTGATGGCGTGGTGGTAGTAGGGCAGGTCGCGGGCCACGTCGAGGACGTCGAGTTGAGGACGGCGGTGGCAGTCGGAACCCAGGAAATACACCAGATTTTGCTCGATGAGCCACTCGGCCAGGCGCTGGGCGTTGCGCGAGTTGTAGCCCGTCAGGGAGTTGATATCGACCTGAAACAGCACGTTGCGCCGGTGTAGTTCGCGCAGTAAATCCCGGTCTTTTTGCAGATACAAGCAGCGCTCCGGGTGGGCCAGCACGGGCGTGTACCCCTGCCGGATCATGTCTTCGACGGTACCGAGTAAGTGGACCGGAGCCACCACAAATGAGGTTTCAAACAATAGATAGCGAATGCTGCCCTGCCGGGGCACGAACGTCAGCAATGGAATTCGTTGCCGTAGCTGGCTGAGTAACGACTCATCGAGGTAGTATTGGGCGGCGGCATCGAGCGTGATGCTCAGGCCGTGCTGGCGGGCTAGTACCCGCATTCGCTCCAGTTTGGCCAGAATGCGTTCCGTAGAATTGGGATAATACGTTTCCATGACGTGCGGCGTCGCAATCAACTTCCGAAAACCCCTTGCCTGCAAAGCCATCATCAGGGCCAGGCTTTCGTCTTCAGTTTCAGCGCCGTTGTCGAGGCCCGGCAGTACGTGGGCGTTCACGTCGACGGCGAGCGAAGCAGTCGTATTCGACCGCTCGTCGCCTTTCGTCTTTTTGTGTAAAAATGTTAATACCATTCGTTGGAAATGAAAGCACCGGGAGTTGCTAACAGGCTAACCAGAATCGTACCGAAACTGCCAAAACTCCCGTTTCGTCAAATTTTTATGAGGATTTATTTCTACTGCAAGCAGCTGCGGAGATCGGATGAAGTGGACGTTTAAAAACACCCCCAACCCCCTGAAGGGGCTTAAAGACAAAATACCAGCAACGAAAAAGCCCCCTTCAGGGGGTTGGGGGTGTTTCTGGATACTTTAAAACGACTATGATTAGACAAGCAAAAACGGCCCCATCGGGGCCGTTTTTGCTACGCTGCGGATCAGGCTGTCGGTATTGCCATTCCCCGACAAACTGGCATCCGATTCGATAAAGTAAGCGCATTCAGTGAGTGAATGGTTTCGTGCGTCAGCCTATCCATTCATTTACTCATTGCCTCCAAACAGGTTGGGCCGTTAGTTGCCGGGTCAGTTCTTTGAACGATGGTAATTTCAGGTCTTTTTCCGAAACAATGGGTTTAGCCACATTCCAGTCGATGGCCAGATCGGGGTCGTTCCAGAGAATACCCGACTCGGACGATTTGTGGTAAAAATTTGTGCATTTGTAGGCAAAAATGGCATCCTCCAATGCCACGAATCCGTGGGCAAAACCCTCCGGCACATAAACCATGTTGCCTTGCAGGCTATCGAGCAGAAACGTTTCATGCTGCCCAAACGTGGCTGAATCGGGCCGGATATCCACGGCCACGTCAATGACTTTACCACTGATGCAACGCACGAGTTTGCCCTGGGCGTAGGGCGGATGCTGGCAGTGCAGGCCACGCAACACGCCCTTGCGTGACCAGGAGTGATTATCCTGCACAAAATCGAAAAGAAGGCCATTTTCTTCGAAAGCCTGCTGATTGTAGGTTTCAAGAAAAATACCCCGTTCGTCTTCAAAAATAGTGGGCAGTACTTCGGTTAGCCCGGCGAGGGTTGTGGTTTTAAACTGCATGGAACGATTCGTGTTTTGAGTGAGCCTGAGCGCGGGTAGGGCGGTACTTTTCAGACCGAATCCATACAAAAATAGGCTGAAAATAGGAGCCGGAAAAATTTTTTCCGTCCCAGCCTGTAGCTTTGCCCCCATCCAAAGCCGTCAGCATTTAAAAAGGAATAGCAATTCCTGGCTTCTGACTGCTTCATCCCCAATTTTTCCCCGTGACCCGCTCCCAACTTTTCGCCCGGATACAATCTAAAAAGTCATACCTCTGCGTGGGCCTCGACACCGACCCGCGCCGGATTCCAACTTTTTTACGGTCCGAAAAAGACCCCGTTTTTGCGTTCAACCAGCGCATCATCGACGCCACCTCGGCCCACGCCGTGGCCTACAAACCCAATCTGGCTTTTTACGAAGCCCAGGGCGCACGGGGTTGGGAAAGTTTGCAAAAAACCCTGGAGTACATTCCCACCGACTGCTTTACCATCGCCGACGCCAAGCGGGGCGACATCGGCAATACCTCCGGCCTTTACGCCCGGGCCTTTTTCGACAAAACCGCCGCCGGCCTCGACTTCGATGCCGTCACCGTGGCGCCCTACATGGGCCGCGATTCGGTCACGCCCTTTCTGGATTTTCCGGGGAAATGGGTCATCCTGCTGGCGTTGACCTCCAATCCGGGCAGCGAGGACCTGCAACAATTACGAATTACGAATTACGAATTACGAATTACCGACGACGAAACGCAGGTTCGACGAAGTCAATTACGAATTGAACAGCCTTTGTTTGAGCGGGTTATTCAAACGGCCCAAACCTGGGCCACTTCCGATCAATTGATGTTTGTCGTGGGGGCCACCCAAGCTGAAAGCCTGACGCGCATTCGGGAGTTGGCCCCCGACAATTTCCTGCTCGTGCCGGGCGTGGGGGCGCAGGGCGGCAGTCTGGAGGAGGTTTCAAAATACGGCATGAATGCCCAGTGCGGCCTGCTCGTCAATGCCTCCCGCTCGATTTTGTATGCCTCGACCGACGCACACTTCGCCGAAGCCGCCGGTGCCGAAGCCCACCGGATGCAGCAGGAGATGACGAGGTATCTGGATGCGTACCTGCCGGTTTAATCGACAAATCGGTGAAGGGGAAAAATACCCCTCTAAATACGGGAAAAACACCCTTGCAATAGTCGAACGCAGTCGCCTATCTTTGGAGCGCTTAGCCCTTCTCTTCTAACCCGTTACCAATGAAACCACTCCTCCTCTGCCTGGCCTTGCAATGCGCTGGCTTGTTAATGACCGCTCAAGGTCAGGCTCTTCATTTTGACAAAGAAGGCAAACTTCTCACCCTGCCCGGAAATAGTACTTTTGATTACCCAACGATTCTCCATAAGGCCACAATTG
>JAJAZB010000018.1 GCA_026785975.1 Cytophagaceae bacterium
GTGAAGGACTTTTTCGTTTGAAAAAACCTGATTTGCTACTCCTGAACCATCGTCACTGACCTCGATCGGACTCTGATTGCCGGTTAAATCCCGAACGATTTCGGCGAGTTTCCTGACGGTTACGCCCCGCCCCGACGAGACATTGAAAACTCCCTCGGCCCGCTGTTGGATGACCGCCAAAAACACCTCGGCGGCGTCATCAATCCAGAGCAAATCCTTCACCTCGCGCCCCCCCTTGACCAAGCGAATGGGCTGACCGTTCAGCGCAGCGGGGATGAAAAATTTCTGCAAAAAAATGCCGTGGGGTTCACCGGAGCCGTACAGTTGGGTGGGACGCAACAACGCGCAGGGGATGGCCTCCTGCTGGGCAAACAAGCGACAAATTCCCTCACTCGCCAATTTGAAGAGGCCGTAGGGGTCGGTTGGTTCGGGCAGGGTGCGTTCATCGAGCAGACCCGAATAGCCCCGGCCATACACGGCGACGCTGCTGGCCAACACCAAATGCGCAGTTTTGCCCGCTACCGCCTCCAGCAGAGATATCGTTGTGTCGACCATGCCACGCTGAATCTGCCGGACGTTTTCCCAGCGATTTTCACCGCCGCTGCTCGGCACAAACGAGGCCAGGTGTACCACCGATCGAAACGTTCGGCGATCCAGAGCGCCCGCAGGTACGTACCCGTCCGGCGTTTCGATCCACTCCAGTTGCGTTGGGTGGGCATTTAGCCACTCAACTATAATTTCAGACCGATTTCTGCCCAAACAAACGATCCGTTGCTGCATGGTCAGCAAACGCTCAACAAGTGCCCGTCCCAGGAAACCACTGGCTCCGGTAATCAGAATGGGATGGGAATCGGTTGCCAAATAGGGTTGGGAAAATTGAAAAGGTTTGAAGAGGTCCGCCGCGCGGTTTGAGGGGTTTGAGGGAGTTTTGTCTGAACCGCACGGCGGACCGCTTCAAACTCTTCAAACCTTTCAACCTTTTTAGTCACAAATCAGGAAAATACTGTTGCACAAATCGGGATAAATGTACCCCAACTGAAAGCAGGCTTCCATGTATTTTTCGTCGATAACGCCGTGCTGCATCGCCTTGTCAATCTGGAAGTTAGCCAGCGCTTTGAAGAAAATCCCACCCCGGTGAATGATGTTCAGATCAGCCGCCCGCGCGTCGCGCTCGAAGGTATCGAACGAATACATGATGCGGTGGCCGTGCTTGTGATCCACCTCGGTGAGTGCCCAATTGTGCGTCAGCAGCCCCATTTTGACCGCAATCTGCCGCGATCCGGCGTTGGCATTCGGCACCACCAGGTACAACCGACCAGTGGGCGTGAGCCAACTCTTAGCCCGGCGCATGATGTCGACGGGATCGAGCAGGTGCTCCAGCGTGTGCATGATAAAAATGGCGTCGTACTTCTCGTCCTCGGTGGGTTGGTAGTTTTCAAACAGCCCGAGAATGTACTTGGCACCATCGCCAACCCGGTTTTTGGTGTGGTTGAGAAACTCCTCGGCGGCGTCGATGACGGTCAAATCCTGGTAGTGATTCGTCAGGATTTCGGTGAATTCGCCGTAGGCGCAACCCATCTCAAGCGCCCGCCCCGGCACCAGAAAGGGCTTCATCGCCCGAATCATGTAATGCCGGATGATGCGGTCGAAATCATGGTAGTCGTACACCGCCGCGATGTCGTTGAGGTCTTTGTATTCTTTTTCGAGAACGTCAGTTGTCATGCTTTCAGTGAAAAGTGAAAAGTGAAAAGTTAGTAGCGATCAGCAACTATTTTTTGATAACTGGTCACTGATAACTGATCCCTGAAATCATCCCTGATTAGGTCGGTACCAGCGTTTTTCGGGTACTTGATACCACTCTTCGTAGCTGGCCGGAACCCGCGAATAATAGCCGAGCAGTTGGCGTACTTCATCGCTGAACGAATCCATACGGTCGTAACCGAAGAAGCGGGTGAAGTCGAATTGAGGTTTGAAAAAAGGTTTGGTAAACATCGGGGTCAAGCCGCGACGATCCTGGCCAGTGCGGTTTTGTCCGGCGGCGTGCCAGGTGTTGGAGTTGAACAACACGATACTGCCCCGCTTCCCAATCGACTGCTCAGCGACCGCGTAGAATTCCTCGTCGGTCGGTTTCTGGGCAAATTTATGGGAGCCGCCCATAAACCAGGTCGCGCCGTTGTCGGCAGTGAAGTCGTCGAGCATCACCAACATATTGAGCATCAGGTGCATATCGCCGCTCCAGGTGCGAATGTCGCGGTGAACATTAGCGACGTAGGAAGGTGCGCTGGCCAGATTGATCGTGCCGCCAAACGAGTTCAGAATGAAAGGGCCATCGTCGAAGTACGTCCGAATATGGTCCTTGAGCGGGAGGTCTTCCGTAAAGCGCATGAAACTACCTTCAAACGCCAGAATATGGTGGGAAGTACCTTGAGTACGATTGACGACACCGTTCTGAATCTGAATTTCGCGGCAGGCCGCTGTGGCTTTTTCGAGGTCTTTGGCGAGTTCGTCCACAAAAGCACCGTCCAACAGTTCGGGGAAAATCACCCAGCCTTTCTCATTTATTTTTTGTTTGAAGGTTTCAACCTCCATCAATTTGGGTCTGGTTTCGACAGCTTCCATACGGTTTTTAGTCTGTTTTTGTGCAAAGATAAAGGCCCTAAACTATTTCCGGCCATGTCGTTTGTCACCCGTTTGCAAAATAATTGTCAGTTAACGCAACGTAAAGCGCTCAAGAAGTTGGTGCGTTTGGGCGGGATCGTTAAACAGGAGTACGTCCAAAATTGACAGCCAGGGCACAAACTCAGCACCAAATTGCGGATAGTCTGCCCGTTGCGCTTCGATAAACTGGAGCTGAATACCCGCCGCCGCAAAAGTCGGTTTGTCGTACAGTTCAACGCCCCCAATTGGGTTGATATAGCGCGAGGCCCCGGTCTGCTGGCAGATATCCAAAATCCGTTCCTGTCCTTTCAACTGCTGATTTTGGTAAATCGAAGAACTTTCAATCAGTTCGGTTTCAATACTAAGATATTGATTTACAGTACGTAACCCCTGCGTTGCCAGTTGGCCGATGCTGGCGGCATCGCTGTTGAGTACCCGTTCGAGCAGGGTGTACACGGCCTCAAAGTGGGGCGCTTTTTTATAACTCTGTTGAATAGTTCGGAGCAATTTAACCCGCCAGGCCGTGGAATTATCGAGTTCGATGTCCCGAATCATCCGGTTCTGACTGGCCTCGCGCAGGGGAATCGTGAACAGGTGCGCTTTGCCCGAAACGAGAATTTGGTTGCGATTGACCCAACCCCGATTGATGAACGCCACGTCGTCGTAAACGATAAATTTATCAACCGTTTTCATCAACTGAACGTACCCGATGTAGGGCATGAAGTACGGTTGCATGATGGCAAGGGTCATAATTTGAGAATTTGAGAATGTGCTAATTTGAAAATTTGAAAAATTAACCTGCCAATTTTCAAATTAGCACATTCTCAAATTCTCAAATTATCTACCGAAGCCTGCGCAGGTAATAATCTTCGCCCCGGACGGCGACGCCTTCGCGGCGGCTCGTATCCGTCCCCAGGCGGATATCGCCGGGTTGGGGCCTGATCACGCTGGCGTCGAAAAACAGGTAATCAGCCGTTGCTGGAATGGGTTGCAACCCGCGTTCAAACGGGTTGATGGGAATGAGTTTCCGGGTTAGCTTCGGACCAAACAGCGGGTACTCGAAATCGTCATTGATGTCGGCCAGGGCTACCGTCGCGGTGGGAGGGACCAGTTGCTCAAAGCGCTCGTAGGCGGGTCGGATGTCGGGTCGGAACAACGTCATTTGCTCGATTCGGGTGGTTTGGAAAGCCGATTTTCGCCCGTTTGCCGGGAAGGGCAGGTAGCGGGGATTGTAGATTACCGTCCCGATGGCCGACAGACAGCCCAGCACCACAACGAGGTAAATGTAACTTTTCAGCACCCAGTTGCGGGTACCGATGAGCGTTAGCTGCCCATTGGTGAAAAGGAGGGCCAGGGCCGGAATGGCAAATAGGGTTGTGCTCTGAAAATACCGCCCTTTCCACTGGTCAAACGGCGCGGAGTACGACAAGGCCGCGAAGTGAAGCAGCACGGCCAGGCTCAGCAGGGGATACACCCAGTCGGGCTTTCGCCGGAACAGCCCAACAAATAAAAGCGGCCACAACAGCCCGAAGCCAAATACGCCCCAGTAAGGCAAGCCAAAAAACTGCTTGTCGTAGCGGAACGGATTGATGGTAAATTCAGTGACTTCTTCCAGTCCTAAACCCATTTTCTTCTCCAAACTGACTATCGGGTGGCGTATCCCGTCGTTGAGCGACTTGCCGAGGGGGTTGTCGATCAGGCCGTCGAGCCGCACAAACTCGGTGGCGTAGCGGGCCGCATTGCGGGTGCCCTCTTCGAGCAGATTCAGCCGACCCGCCCAGGTTTTCATATCACCGGCCCGATTGATGGACTGGTGGCGGGTGGCGGTTGGCGGGCCAATCGGGTGGCCAAATACCCGAATGTTGTCGACGTAACCGGTGGGCAACGTAAACAGGGCAACGCCCAATAATCCGCCGAATGCGAGATGCTTGAAGCGTCCAAGTAAGTGAACGGGGGAACGCACGCCCAGCACCACCGTTGCCACAAAAACCAGAAACAACGACGGCAGCATGAGCGCAAACGTGATTTTATGCCCGAATGCAATGCCGAAGGCCAGGCCCGCCAGGTACAGATAGCGGCGTTTGAGCGTGAACCGGTACGTGAACAAATAGTACATCAAACACCCGACGTAACTCGATAGCACGTTGTCGGTTTCGGTGGTCGTCGATTGGATCAGTACATTGGGCAGCAACGCGAAGACCCAGGCCGCAAAAAGCGCCGCCGTCAGGTTCTGGCTGATGCGGTAGGTAATGCCGCCCGCCGTGATGATGCCCATCCAGTAGGCCAGGTGGTGAATGATTTTGAGCGCATTTTCGTGGCGTCCACTCATCAGATATGTGTAAATCTGAATCGTGCAAATGCTTTTGGGATACGTATCAATATTCCAGTTGGTGCCGCCAAAATGCCGCATCGTTCCGTGTTGGATGTAGTACATCACCCGCACCAGGTGGCCCGTCATGCTGTCCCATTCATTGGGCACGGTGTATATAACCAGCCGCAGGTTGATGATCGCAAGGACAACCAGCGTAAGGGTCATCAGGCCAAAAATCACGCGCAGAAATACGGATAAATCACGAAACCATTCCCACCAAAACTGGATTCGGCTACCGATAATTTCGAAAGCCGTAAAATTGACGAGGCGCTCCCGGGCAAAAATCCGGGTGAATTGAATGTAAAAAATAAAAGCAGGGATGAAAACGCCCAGCGCCCAGAAGCGCCGGTCGGCGATTCGATTGAGCCAGGAAAGACAAAAGCCGGTGAGAATGATGCTACCCACAAAAACCAGGTAGGCATTGATGAGCACGTCGATGAGCGATTTGGAGCTAATCCGCGAGGCCACCCGGAAGGTAAAGGCCACAAACATCAGAAAGGCGATCTGGTAGAGCCAATTCATGAACGCGTCATTCGGGTAATTTTAAGAATTTGGGAGCAGAAAAGTGGCTCTCCAGGGCGAATTTTGTCAGAAGTTTTGGCCAAATCAGGCGTATTGCTTCACGGTTTCGAGAACAATCCGGGCGATTCGATCCACGTCGTCAGTGCTCAGGTCGTGGTAAAGTGGCAGGCACAATACCCGACTGGCCATATCTTCAGAAACCGGGCAAGCCTGATAGTCCGGCATAAAATCGAGCGTGTTGAGTGAGGGGTAAAAATAGCGCCGGGTGAAAATCTCCTGTTCGCTCAGCGCGTCACGGACGGCCTGCATCTGGGCTTCATTCGAAAAAAAAACGGGGTAGTACGCAAAATTGTAGTCCAACTCAGCGGGAATTTCGGGGCGGGTCATAACGCCTTCTTCGAGCAAAAGAGCGTCGTACTGCGCACAAACGGCCCGCCGGCGTTCGATGATTTCGGGTACGAAAGGCAAGTTGCAAAGCCCCATCGCGGCGTGAAACTCCGAGTTTTTGGCATTGATCCCGATTGAGAAATAATCATCACCCACGTGGCCAAAGCTGCGGTAGAGTTTGATTTTTGCCGCGACCTCGTCATCGTTGGTGATAATGGCTCCCCCCTCGACGGTGTGAAAAAGCTTGGTGGCGTGAAAGCTACACGTACTCACGTCGCCGTACGAGAGCAGCGACCGGCCGTTGAGGTTTACGCCGAACGCATGGGCACCGTCGTAAATCAGTTTGAGCGAGTGACGCCGGGCAATGTCCGCCAGGGCATCCACCGCGCAGGGAATGCCGTACACGTGGGTGGCCAGAATGGCCTGGGTTTGGGGGGTGATTCGGGCTTCAACCTGCTCAGGATCAATGCAAAGCGAGCCGGGGTCAACATCCGCAAAAATCATGTCCGCATTTTCCCAAAGCACGACGTGCGACGTGGCACAGTACGAGAAGGGCGTCGTGATGACCGCCTTGCTCACGTCGAGAGCCTTGAGCGCAACCTGAATGGCAACCGTACCATTGGAGCAGAAAAATAGGTGCTTGACCCCAAGATACGCTTTCAACTGCCGTTCCAATTCGAGGCAGAGGGGGCCGCTGTTGGTGAGTTGTACCCGCTCCCAGATACCCTGGATGTAAGCCTGGTAAGTTTCAAGGGGGGGGAGAAACGTTTTGGTGACGTGTATCATACGGGGACTTCCTCCACTTGTTCGATGGTAAACGGCAACCGGGGACGAACGGCACCCGGCCACTTCCCGTACCAGGCCACGTTTTCACGAAAATCTTCAATCTCCAGCGTCACCGTTTCGGGGATGACCAGGATCGGGGCAGTCATGTCTTTTACAATCATGATCGACAACGTATAAACCCCGTCGTTCAAAAAATTGCCGGGAATCTGCGTTTCCGCCCGGACGATTCCCTGCCGACTCGACAGGATGGGCGTTGCAATGTTGAACACTGTTTCGCCGGTTACGGAGTTAAAGTGCAAACTCAGATTCAGGTCCGCCTGTTTCATCAGATTCCAGAATTCAAACCGGATCGTTATCGGTGTGCGGGTGTCGATGCGCGACTGTTTGCCCAGGTAGGCGGGCACCACCTCAACCAGCTTGAGCCGCACCTGATCGTTGCCGGGCGCAATGGCGACCGATTCCCATTCCTGCACCAGCGACGTTCGGCGCACTTTGCTCATGTACGAAGCAATGACGTGCGACGTTTCGCCCATTTCCATCATCCGCCCTTTTTGCATAAACACCGATTTGTTGCACAAACTCTGCACGGCGGTCAGGTTGTGACTAACAAACAAAATCGTCCGGCCACTGTCGGAAACGTCCGGCATTTTGCCCAAACATTTGCGCTGAAAATCGGCATCACCCACGGCCAGTACCTCATCGATAATCATGATTTCGGGTTCGAGGTGCGCGGCGATGGCAAACCCCAGCCGGACGTACATTCCCGATGAATAGCGTTTGACGGGCGTATCGAGGAATTTTTCGGTCCCGCTAAAATCAACGATGGCGTCGAAGTGGCGGCGGATTTCCTCACGCTTCATGCCCAGAATGGCCCCATTCAAAAAGATGTTTTCCCGGCCCGTTAGCTCCGGGTGAAAGCCCGTGCCTACTTCGAGCAAACTCGCCACCCGGCCCCCAATGGATACGCGCCCCGACGTGGGTTCGGTGATGCGACTCAGCACTTTCAGCATCGTGGATTTGCCCGCGCCGTTGGAGCCGACGATCCCCACCCGGTCACCGGCCTCGATTTCAAAACTAACATCGCGCAAGGCCCAAAATTCTTCTTTTTCGTTGGAAACTTCGGCCATTTCCTGACGATACGCTCCGTTAAAAAGCGACTTGGTGTAGTGCGACAAGACATCCCTAATCCCCACCGGCCCCTTCGTTTTCTTTTGGTGGTCGATGATGTACTTCTTACTGATGTTTTCAACTTTGATGATAGCCATCGGCACAGGGGCAAAGGAAGTTTAGCTCAGATATAATCCACAAAGGAGTTTTCCCGCTTGCGAAAAAAGAGAATGGCCACCAGGGTAGTGGCAAAGATGATAACCACCGAAGGGATAAAACTATCCATCCGAAAGGGGGAATTGCCCGCCAACAAACACCACCGAAAACCGTCGAGAATGCCCACTAGGGGATTTAAGTTGTAAATTGGATACCACCATTCGTTCTCGATCAACCGCACGGAATAGGCGATGGGACAGGCATAAAAACCAAACTGAATCAAGAACGGCACCAACTGGGAGACGTCACGATATTTGACGTTGAGCGCCGCAAAAATTAAACCAAAACTAAAGGCAGCCAAAAAAGCGAGAAGCAGAAAAGCAGGCGCAAAAATGACCTGCCAACCCGGTGTAAAGCCATACCACAAGAAAAGTGGAATCAAGAGCGTCGCCCCAATCAGGAAGTCAATCAACCCCACGATGACCGAACTCAGTGGAATAATCAGCCGGGGAAAATAGACTTTTGCCACCAGATTCGTATTGCTGACGATACTGCTGCTGACCGTGGAAAGCGATGTCGAAAAAAACATCCAGATGAGTACCGCCGGCAACACCATCACGGCGTAGGGCGTGTTTGGCTCGGGGGGCACTTTGGCGACTTTGCTGAACGTAAAAACGAAGATGACCGTCGTGAGGGTAGGCCGGACGAAACTCCAGGCCACACCCAGCACCGTTTGCTTGTAGCGGACCGTCACATCCCGCAAAGCCAGAATCCAGAGCAACTCCCGGAATTTCCAGAGGTCGGTCCAATAATGGCGCTCGGAGCGATTGGCTTCAATGACGGTTTCCTGCATGGTTCAAGACGATTGTAGGATGCGGGGTGTGAAAATAAAATCGGTTCTGATCCCTGAGCACCAGTAAACTATTCGGCCATCATCCGCCGGTACATTCGGCGCAGAATGACGAATGCGCTAGCCAAAATAAGGCCAAAAAGTATGCCTGCCTTGTAGCTATTAGCGGTGAACGCATCCCTGGGCAACGGCGTCACCGGAAAATCAATAGTGGTTACCAGCGGCGTTTCGCGAATGAGGGAATTTTGGATGAACTCGACATTGCGGATTGCATCGGTGTACATACCCCCAGCCAGGCCCGAATTCCGGGCCATTCGGGTCTGGGCTACCTGGGCCTGCGCCGCCACCGCGAATTGATTTTGGTCGATGTAGCGGGCCAGTTGCGACTCGCTGCTGTACAACGCAATCTTCAGCGAATCAAGCCGTCTTTTGGCTTGTTGGAGCACTTCCAGCGTTTTGCGGGTTTTAGTACCCTGGTAAAATTCAGTCATGGTCTTGAGCATTTCCTGGGAAACGCGCATCGACAATACCTCATCACGGGTAGCGACCTCGAAATTGATGAACGACGATTTTTTGCTGAGTACACCAATGTTCACCTTCGAACTCAGGTGCATTCGCACGTCGTTGAGCATCTCGGCTTCGAAGCGGCTGTAGAGTTCCCGGGGTTTGGTCGGATTAAAGAAAAACTTCCGGCGCTTGTCGGTTTCGTCATCTTCCCAATCTTCGCGAATACCACTTTTAGCAATGTAAAAATTGGCCAGCAATACCTTTTTACCTTTGTAGTCGACCTGCTTGAGCAGGGTTTTCTCCACTAAGGGACGCGAGACGAAGAGCAGGTTGAAGTTTTCACCGCCAAACAAATTGGCATCGACCGGCCCGTTGCCCATCCCGAGTGCCGCAAAATCGAACCCCCCCCCCCGAACGACTGGGTTTCGAGGTTGAACACGTGAATGGCTTTGTACCTCGGCGGCTCGTAGTTCTTCTTATCGAAGATCCAACCAATCCCGCCCCCAACGAGGGCAAAAGCCAGCAGCAAAAGCCAATTTCGGAGGAGAAGTCTTCGGGTTTCTCCGGCCTGCCTGATGAATTTTTTCAGCGAAAAACCTTCTTCCACGGGGCCGGGAGAGGGATTTAGCTCGACCGGTCGGTCGACTACAAACTGGGAGGACTCCTTCGAATTCATCGCGTTGTGGGTCTTGAAGCTTATGGTCTACGTAAACTTTGAATAACCAGTAAAATGGTACTCACGGTGGTTAAAGCCCCTAAAGTTTGAGTCAAGGTAGAAACCACTTGTGCGGTACTGATGTCAGCCTTGGTTTTCAGAGGAACAATAACCTCCGCACCAGGATCGACGTGGGGATAGGTGTTGAAAAACAAAAACCGTTTGGTTCGTTGAACGTTCCCATTGGCGTAAAGTACGTATGATCTACGCTTGATGGAGCGGGAGGTAAAGCCCCCACCCCGCGAGATGTACTCCAGAAAACCCACGCCCGGTGAGAAACGCGTGGTGGTCGGGTAGAAAACTTCGCCGCTGATCCGAACCGTCTGCTGCTGTTTTGGTATCCGCAATACGTCCCCTTCTTCCAGAATCAAATCTTCCTCGGAATGCGGATTATCCAGAATTTGCCTCAGATCGATGCCCACCTGGGTTTCCTGATTGGCTGAAATGGCGTCGGCTTGTACGGCGGCTCGCTGGCTGTCGTCACTGATTTCATTGATCGAACGCTGCCGTTGTTCGATTTCGGCCTGTGATAATTTGACGCGACGAAACAGGGTTGCCCCCGGCACGTAGGCAAACTGATTGAGGCCACCGGCCCGGGCCACCAGGTCGGAGATGCGCTCATCCCGGCTTTTAATGCCATACGGGCCGGGATTCACAACCTGACCGTCAACTTGGACAAATTGCGGGGCCTGGTAATTGGGGGCCGCCCGGACAAAGACCTGATCGAAGGGTTGAAGGGTGAATCGGGACGAGGAGTCATTTTTACTCAAATCGCGATTGACAGACACGATGAAGGTTTGGGCCACGGTCGAATCGACGGTTTGGGTGTTGTTGTTCCGGGCGGGGCGCACCACTTCGATGTTGTACGCCGAAGCGCCCTGCCGAAGACCCCCCGCCGACACCAACAAATCTTCGATCGTCATACCTTCGTACCAGGGGAAATAGCCGGAGTTGCTGTCGATGTACGGATTGAGCACTTCACCCTGAATCCGCACCTGCTGCCCTTCCCGGAGTTGGGCCACCGACAGGATTTGCACCTGATCTTCTTTCTGGAGCGGAATGTCGGCGGCTTCGCCCCGGAGTACTTTAGCCAGATCGAAAGTCAGTTGTTCGATGGTTAGATCGGCTTTGCGGCGCAGCAGCATTACCCGCCCGGTAAAGGCGTCAGGCGTGATGCCCTCGGCCCGGTCGAGCAGTTTCTTCAGGGTTGGGTTTTCCTCCAGCGGGTATTGACCGGGCCGAAACACGGCACCCTCGACAAAAACCACGTTGTTGTAGCGGTCGAGAATGCGCTCGACGTTGATGACGTCCGCATTTTGCAAAACGTACCCATTCACTTCCTCGCCCTTGATATCGACCAGCCGCCGGTCCCGGTCGGTCAGCCGGATCAGCCGGATAATGGACCGGTAAGCCACTTCGGAGAAACCGCCCGCAAAGCCCAATACCTTGCCCAACGTTTCGCCGGGTTTTACTTCGTACAGACCCGGCTTCTTGATCTCTCCGTTGAGATCAACGCGGGTTTCGTAAGCCGGTACGAAGAGTACATCGTCGTCCTGAAGATTGATATCGTCTTTTTTGTCCGCGTTGAGCAGGTAATCGTAGAGGTCGATGGTGCGAATCAACCTATTTTTGCGCTTGACCTGGATATTCCGGAACGAGCCGATTTCGGTAGGTCCTCCCGATAAATACAACGCGTTGTAGGCCGTCGTGAGCGACGATACGTTGTACTCGCCCGGACGAGCCACTTCACCGATTAAACTAATGCGAATGGTACGTACCTGCTCGATGGTCACCCGCAAAAACGTATTCTGGGGGCCGTAGGCGCTACCTTTCAGGCCACTAATTACCTGGGAAGCCCGGTTGCGAATTTTTTCCTCCGCCTGCGCGAGCGTCAGTCCGCTCACCGCGATGGGTCCCACGCGGGGGAAA